>DASWMM010000049.1:0-3060 GCA_036399755.1 Allosphingosinicella sp. | reverse complement strand
CAGGAACTGGCAGGCGCCGCGCCCCCGCCCAAGGCGCGCCCGCGCCCGAAGGCGGCGCCGCGCCGTGCCGCCGCGCCTGCGCCTGTGGCGCCGCCGCCGCCCAGCGACTCCTTGCCAATTGAGGGCGGCACCCGTTAGGGCCGCACGCAAGATGCGGAAGCGGGCGTCGGTCCGGGTTTTCGCCTGTTCTCGTTTGATCTGAGGAATTGTTTCATGCGCGCCGAAGCGCAAGCCTATGTCGACCAGATCAATTCGGCGCTCGCGCTGCTCCGCCGCTTCCTGGATTGGGACCGGGCGCTGCGGCGGCTGGACGAATTGAACGCCCGAGTCGAAGACCAGTCGCTGTGGAACGACCCCCGGGCCGCGCAGGAAGTGATGCGCGAGCGCCGCCGCCTCGAGGAAGCGATCGGCGCCACCCGGGCGATCGAAAGCGAACTCGCCGACACGGTTGAACTGAGCGAAATGGCCGAAGCGGAAGGCGACGACGCATTGGTTGACGATGCGGTTGCGGCACTGGCCGCCCTCGCCGAGCGGGCCGAGCAGGACAAGGTCAAAGCCCTGCTCGCCGGGGAAGCCGACGCCAACGACACCTATATCGAGATCAATTCAGGCGCAGGCGGCACCGAGTCGAACGATTGGGCGGGCATGCTGCAACGCATGTATTCGCGTTGGGCCGAGCGCCGCGGCATGAAGGTCGAGCTGATCGACTTCCACGCCGGCGAGCAGGCGGGCATCAAGTCGGCGACGCTGCTGCTCAAGGGCGAGAACGCCTATGGCTATGCCAAGACGGAAAGCGGTGTCCACCGCCTGGTCCGCATCAGCCCGTATGACAGCTCGGCCCGCCGCCATACCAGCTTCGCGTCGGTGTGGGTTTACCCGGTGGTGGACGACAATATCGAGATCGAGATCAACGAAGCCGAGCTCCGCATCGACACCTACCGCGCCTCCGGCGCCGGCGGCCAGCACATCAACACCACCGATTCGGCGGTGCGCATCACCCACTTGCCCTCCGGCATCGTGGTCCAGTGCCAGAACCAGCGCTCGCAGCACAAGAACAAGGCCGAAGCCATGAACCAGCTCCGCGCCCGCCTCTATGAAGCCGAGCTCCAGCGCCGCGAGGCGGAAGCCAACGCCACCGCGGCAAGCAAGACCGACATCGGCTGGGGCCACCAGATCCGCTCCTACGTCCTCCAGCCCTACCAGCTTGTGAAGGACCTCAGGACGGGCGTCATCTCCACTGCGCCCTCCGACGTCCTGGATGGCGAGCTCGACCGCTTCATGGCCGCCGCCCTTTCGCAGCGGGTGACGGGAGAACAGGTTGAAGTGGAAGATGTCGAGTAACGGCCCAGCCTTCCGAGACCCCGTTCGATCCGAGCGAGAAGAACTCTTTGGCCTCGAGCAACAGGGACTCGTTCGTCCCGAGCGAAGCCGAGGGGCGCTGCACGGGCTCCTCGCCTCCGCCCCTCGACTACGCTCGGGACGAACGAGGTTTGTGGTGGCCGCCCTTGCTTTGCCGCTCCTTCTCGCCTCCTGCGAGAAGGCGACCGACCAGTCGAGCTTTCCCAAGCCCAACCGCCCGGTCGCGCCGATCGTGTCGCCGCGTTATTCGAACGAGGATTCGCGCGACAGCGTCGGCGAGGCCGAGACGGTGATGAAGCTCGCCGACATCCGCGAAGGCATGTACGTTGCCGACATCGGCGCGGGCGAAGGCTATTACACCGTCCGTCTCTCACCGCTGGTCGGCAAGCGTGGCCGGGTGCTCGCGCAGGACATCGTGCCCGAAACCCGGACCGCGCTTGCCCAGCGCATCCAGCGCGAGAATATCGACAATGTCGCGGTGAAGCTCGGCGAGCCCAACAACCCGCTCCTCCCCGCCGGATCGTTCGACCGGATCCTGATGATCCACATGTACCATGAGATCGAAATGCCGAGCGAATTCCTGTGGCACGTGCGCGCCGGCCTCAAGCCAGGCGGCCGGGTGGTGGTCGTCGATGCCGACCGGCCGACCAGCAGCCACGGCACGCCGCCCAAGCTCTTGCTCTGCGAATTCGGTGCGATCGGCTACGAGCTCACCCGCTTCGAGCGGCTGGCCGACAGCGAATCCTATTTCGCCCAGTTCGAACCCAAGGGCCCGCGGCCCGAGCCCGCCGACATTCAGAACTGCCCGGCCTGAGCTAGAGCAGGCCGAGGTCGCGCAGGCTGCGCACGTCCTCGCCCGCGAAGATCAGGTGATCAATCAGCCGCATCCCAAGGTTGCGCGCGGTGTCGGCGAGCAGGCGGGAGGTGCGCAGATCCGCTTCGCTTGGCTCCGCGTCGCCGCTCGGATGGTTGTGGGCAAGGACCATGCCCGTGCTGCCGAGCCGCAGCGCATCCTCGATGATGGCGCGCAGCGGCAGGTCGGCAGCGTCCGCGGAGCCGGGATATTCGCTCAACGCCAGGAGCCGCTGGGCCTGGCCGACGTGAAGCACGACGACCTTCTCCGTCTCCGCCCAAAGGAACCGGGGGCGAAGCAACCGGCGCGCGTCGTCCGGCGAGCGGACATATTCGGAAGGGGGCTCATTGGCTTGCACGGCCCAGCCCATCTGCCACGCCGCGCCCGCCGCTTCGCCAGGGACCTCCTCCACTTCGGCGGAGGATTACATCCACTTCGGCGTTTCCGTTTCAGCTCCCGTTTATCCGCGACGTGGCATAGCGGCGGTGAAATGCGCTTTTCCCCCGTTCGAAAACTGATCGCCGGGCTGGGCGCGGCACTCCTGACTGCAGGCGCTTCCGCGCAGCCGCCGGCCGCTGCGCGGGTCGAGACGACGGCCGAGGCGCTGGAGCAGGACGCGCACGATTACGGCGCCGCCCGCGGCCTTCCCGGTGAGGAGGCTTTGCGTCGGCTCGAGGCGCAGGAGGGGAGTGTCGCCGCCACCGACATCCTGCGCGAGCGTTTCGGGAACCGCTTTGCCGGCCTCTTCATCGACCACGATCCGGAATACCGCATCGTGGTCCTGCTCACCGGCCGCAAGAAGGTGCGGGCCGAGACGATCTTGGCCGGCGGCACACGGGTGCCGGTGG
>DASWMM010000048.1:0-9224 GCA_036399755.1 Allosphingosinicella sp. | reverse complement strand
CCAGTTCCGAACCGCCGTGGACCGCGCCCAGGCGGTGAACGTGATCGACGCCCTGCTCGCCCGGCATCTGGGCGGTGCCAAGTTCGACAGTTGGTGGAGCTATTCGCTGCTGCCGGTGGCCTCGGAGGACGGCAGCGTCGGCGGCGTGCTCGCCCAGGCGCGGGAGACCACCGACAGCGTGCTGCGCGCGGGCCGCGACACCCTGCTGCTCGACCTGAGCGACACGCTTCGGCGGCTGACCGATCCCCACGAAATGCTGCACGAAGGGCTGGAGCTGATCGCCAAGTCGCTGAAAGCCGGCCGGGTCGGCTATGGCGAAGTGGACGAGGAGGAAGGCGGGATCACCATTCCCGCAACCTCGGGGCGCCTTCCGGACATGGCGGGCCATTACCCGATCGCCCGCACCGGCGACGTCTTTCATCGTGCGCTGAAAGGCGGCCGGGTAATCCGCATCGACGATGTCGACACCGATGCCGAGATGACCGAATCGTCGCTTGCCCGCCGCTACCAGTCAATGGGCATCGGCGCGGCGTTGGTGGTGCCGCTGATCGCCGGGGCCAATTACCAGGCTTTGCTCTTCGCCCATGAAGACCGGCCGCGGCGCTGGTCCGACGGCGAGGAAAGGCTGCTGCGCGACGCAAGTCACCTGCTGTGGCGAGAGATCAGCCGGGCGCGGGCGCAATGGGCGCAGCGCCAGAGTGAGGAACGCTACCGCCGCATCTTCGAGCAAGCCAGCGACCTGATCATCACCGCCACGCTCGACCAGATGTTGACCGACGTGAACCCCGCCGCCGCCGCTGCCGTGGAGATGCCGCGCGAGGAGATTATCGGACAATCGATGCACGTCTTCCTGACCGAGCACAGCCGCGACCAGGCGCGCGGTAAGCTGATGGAGAAACTGCAGGAAGGCGGCACCACCAGCCACGAACTGGAAGTGGTTTCGAAAAGCGGCAAGCGCCTCCATTGGGAGGTGAATTCCACCCTGACGGTGGACGAGGCGGGCAAGCCGGTCGGCCTCCACGCCATCGCCCGCGACGTGACCGAGCGGCACAAGGCCGAGGAGCGCCAGGCGCTGCTGGTCAACGAGCTCAACCACCGGGTGAAAAACACGCTTGCGCTGGTTCAGGGGCTGGCGCTGCAGAGCTTTCGCGACGGCCGCGATCCGGCGGAAGCGCGCAACGCCTTTGGGCACCGGCTGTCAGCGCTTGCCGCGGCGCACGATCTGCTCACCCGGGAAAGCTGGGAAGGCGCGACCCTGCGCGGGCTTGCCGAAGGCGCGCTCGGGCACCTGACCGGGGTGGAAGGGCGGGTGGCGATCGAGGGGCCGGACGTGACGCTCGGCCCCAAGGCGGCGGTGTCGCTGGTCATGGCGCTGCACGAGCTTTCCACCAACGCCGCCAAATATGGCGCGTTGTCGGTGCCGGGCGGGCGGGTGACGGTGCGCTGGCAGGTGGACGGCGACCGGCTGAAACTCGGCTGGC
The DNA here is from genome assembly GCA_036399755.1 of Allosphingosinicella sp. GTDB lineage: Bacteria > Pseudomonadota > Alphaproteobacteria > Sphingomonadales > Sphingomonadaceae > Allosphingosinicella. The sequence continues at coordinate 7,743 of DASWMM010000048.1, read as the reverse complement.
GCGAGAAAGGCGGCCCGCCGGTCAAACCGCCCGGCCGCCGGGGTTTCGGCCTTCGCATGATCGAGCGCGCTTTGTCGGCGGACCTGGCCGGCGGCGTGGCGATGGACTTCGAGCCCACGGGGCTGGTCTGCACAATCGAGGCGTCGCTTGCCGAAGCGGCGCCGCGCGGGAGAATATGATGAGCCTGGACGGCGTACGCGTGCTGCTGGTCGAGGACGAAGCGATCATCGCCATGACCGCGGAGGACATGCTGGAGGAACTCGGCTGCATCACCGCGGCGATGGGGGCCAATTTCGACGAAGCCATGGCCTGCGCCAAGCGCGGCGGCTTCGATCTTGCTTTGCTCGACATCAACCTGAACGGCCAGCAGAGCCTGCCGGTGGCGGCACTGCTTCGGGCGGCGGGGACGCCGTTCGTGTTCACCACCGGCTATGGCGCGGCGGGCGCCACCGCCGACTTCGCCGACGCGCCGCTGGTCACCAAGCCGTACCAGATCGGCGATCTGGCAGCAGCGATCCGGGCAGCTTTGGGGCGGTAAAGCGTCCAGTTCCTCCCCATCGCCAGATGGGGAGGGGAACCATGCGCAGCATGGTGGAGGGGTAAAAGGCGCAGGCCTTCGCGTCGCGCGCCCTACCCTCCCAGTCCACTGCAGTTACCCCTCCACCACCCTTCGGGTGGTTCCCCTCCCCATGCTGCGCATGGGGAGGAATACGGAGAGAGCCGGCGATCGCGCAAAGCGAAGAGCGCGGGGAGGCGTAGGACCTCAAAATCGCAACGGCGTTACCCGCATCACCCCCGGCAGCGCGGCGAGACGGGCCGTCACGTCGGCCTTGACCGGGCTGTCCACCGAGATGAGCGCAACCGCCTCCCCGCCCGCGGCGCGGCGGCCGAGGCTGAAGGTGCCGATGTTGATTCCGGCCTCGCCCAATGCGGTGCCGAGCCGGCCGATGAAGCCGGGCGCGTCTTCGTTGACGATGTAGATCATGTCGCCTTCCAGCTCCGCCTCGACCCGGATGCCGAATATCTCCACCAGCCTCGGCGCGGCGTTGCCGAACAGGGTGCCGGCCACCGAGCGCTCGCCCGCCGCAGTCGCCGCGGAGACGCGCAGCAGCGTGTGGTAGTCGCCCTCGCGGTCGTGACGCACCTCGCGGACGTCGAGCCCGCGCTCCTTGGCCAGCAATGGTGCGTTGACCATGTTCACCGAATCCGAATGGACCCGCATGAAACCGGCAAGGACTGCGCCGGCGATCGGCTTCATGTTGAGCTCGGCGGCCGCGCCTTCCGTTTCGATGGACAGGCCGGAGAGCGAGCCGTGGGCGAGCTGGCCAACGAGCGAGCCCAGTTTTTCAGCGAGAGCCATGTAGGGTCGCAGCTTGGGGGCTTCCTCGGCGGACAGGCTGGGCATGTTGAGGGCGTTGGTGACCCCGCCCCTGGTGAGGTATTCGGCGATCTGCTCGGCGACCTGGATGGCGACGTTGACCTGCGCTTCGGTGGTGGAGGCGCCGAGGTGCGGCGTGGCGACGAGGCCAGGGGTGCCGAACAGCGGATTGGCCTTGGCGGGCTCCTCGGCGAAGACGTCGAGTGCGGCGCCGGCAACCTGGCCGCTCTCCAGCGCATCCTTCAAGGCCGCTTCGTCTATAAGGCCGCCCCGGGCGCAGTTGATGATCCGCACGCCCCGCTTGGTTTTCGCCAAATTCTCGCGGGACAGGATGTTGCGCGTCTGATCGGTGAGCGGCGTGTGAAGCGTGATGAAATCGGCGCGGCCGAGCAGCTCGTCCAGCTCCACCTTCTCGATGCCCAGCGCGACGGCACGTTCGGGGGTGAGGAAGGGATCGAAGCCGATGACCTTCATCCTGAGGCCGCGGGCGCGGTCTGCGACGATGGAGCCGATATTGCCGGCACCGATCAGGCCCAGCGTCTTGCTGGTCAGCTCGACGCCCATGAAGCGGTTCTTTTCCCACTTGCCGGCCTGGGTGGAGGCGTCGGCCTGGGGGAGTTCGCGGGCAAGGGCGAACATCAGGGCGATGGCGTGCTCGGCGGTGGTGATCGAGTTGCCGAAAGGCGTGTTCATCACCACCACGCCGCGCGCGGAGGCGGCGGGAATGTCGACATTGTCGACCCCGATCCCGGCCCGGCCGACGACCTTCAAGTTGGTCGCGGAGTCGAGCACGTCCGCGGTGACCTTGGTGGCGGAGCGGATGGCGAGGCCGTCATAGCCGCCGATAATGGCTTTGAGCTCGTCCTTGGAAAGGCCGGGCTTTTCGTCGACTTCGATGCCGGCGGCGCGGAAGACTTCGGCGGCCTTGGGGTCCATCTGGTCGGAAATGAGTACTTTGGGCATGGTTTTGTCTTTCTACTCCCCCTCTCCCATCTCGGGAGAGGGTGGCGCCGCAGGCGCCGGGTGAGGGAATTGGATGGGGCTGCGTCGAAACAGGCCCTCACCCTGCCGCAGCTTCGCCGCGGCTGTCCCTCTCCCGAAATGGGAGAGGGAAAGGATGTCAGGCGGCCTTTGCTTCTTCGAAAGCCCAATCGAGCCAGGGGAAGAGCGCTTCCAGATCGTCGGTTTCCACCGTCGCGCCGCACCACAGGCGCAGGCCTGGGGGGGCGTCGCGGTAGGAGGCGATGTCGTACGCCGCGGCTTCGCCGTCGAGCAGGGCCGCCATGCGCTTGACCACAGCCGCCTGCGCGTCCGAGTCCATGCCGGGCAGCGCCGTATCGGCGAACTTGAGGCAGACGCTGGTGTTGGAGCGGCTGGCGGGATCGCCCGCGAGATGCTCGATCCAATCCGTGCGCCCGACCCAGGCATCCACCGCCGCGGCATTGGAATCCGCACGGGCGATCAGCGCGTCGAGGCCGCCAAGCGCCTCAGCCCATTCCAGCGCGAAAATAAGGTCCTCGACCGCAAGCATGGAGGGCGTGTTGATGGTGTCGCCCTTGAAGATACCCTCGTTGAGCTTGCCGCCTTTGGTGAGGCGGAAGATCTTGGGCAGCGGCCAGGCGGGGGTGTAGCTTTCCAGCCGCTCCACCGCACGCGGGCTGAGGACGAGGACGCCGTGCGCGCCCTCCCCGCCAAGCGCCTTTTGCCAGGAGAAAGTGCCGACATCGACCTTTGCCCAGTCGATATCCTGCGCGAATGCGGCGGAGGTGGCGTCGGCGATGGTGAGGCCGGCGCGGTCGGCGGCGATCCAGTGGCCGTTGGGGACGCGGACGCCGGAGGTGGTGCCGTTCCAGGTGAAGACCACGTCGCTGGCCGGATTGACGGCGGCGAGATCGGGGAGTTCGCCGTAGGGCGCCTTCACAACAGCCGCGTCGAGCTTGAGCTGCTTGACGATGTCGGTGACCCAGCCTTCGCCGAAGCTTTCCCAGGCGAGCACCGTCACGGCACGTGGGCCGAGCAGCGACCACAGCGCCATCTCGACCGCGCCGGTATCGGAGGCCGGGACGATGCCGATGCGGTAATCGTCGGGCAGGCGCAGGATCTTGCGGGTCAGGTCCATCGCATGAAGGATGCGCGACTTGCCGAGCTTGGAACGGTGCGACCGTCCCAGCGATGCGGTGGCGAGTTTTTCGGGGCTCCAGCCGGGCGGCTTCGCGCACGGGCCGGACGAGAAATAGGGACGTGCCGGGCGGGTGCCCGGTTTAACAGCAGTCATGTAGTCTCTCCTTACAGAGAGCACGCGCCGCGTTGGGACGGCGTGGCCCGGCGCCGGGTGTAAGGCCGGGCGCGGGGCTGTCAACCGCCGTTGGGTTCAGCTTTCGCGTGGCGCCTGGCGGTGAACAGCCGGAGGAGCTGGAGCAGGATCAAAGGCGCGAAATTGACGACGGCGTGGCCGATGCTTCCGTCGATCAGTGCCCAGTGGGCGAGAGTGAGGATCGCTGCGGCGTAGGCAAGGCGCTGGATGCGCTTCCAGCCTGCTTTCAGCGCCCGCATCGCGCGGTCGTTGCTGACGGTGGCGGGAACCAGCAGGCACAGAAACGCGAGCCAGCCGGTCCAGAGTGCAGGGTCGCGGAGCTCGGCGATGATCTCATGTACCGCCCCCTTGTCGAGAACGTAGAAAAGGAGGTGGAGCGCCGCATAGCCGAAGGCGGCCACGCCGATCGAGCGGCGGTGGCGAAGCAGCCAGCGCAGTATTCCGCTATGGGGTAAGAGCCGGGAGAGCGGCGTCAGCACCAGTGCGAAGATCAGCAACCGAGCCGAGAATTCGCCGCTCGGGTGGAGGAAGCGGTCCGCCTCGACACCCACCGGCCGGTGCCAGAAGCCGGAAAGAAGCATCGCGGCCGGCAAGGCGAGCAGGACCCAGAACAGGATTTTGAAGAGGAAGCCGCGGTTCATTGCGCCCGTTTACCGCGAAGCCACGCTTTCGCAATTTGCTTCGGTTGACGCGGGCGGGCGTTTGCGAACAGATATGCGCATGCGGCGCTGGGGGGTCATCATCGCGTGTCTGCTGCTTGCCGGCTGCATCCCAAAAGGGGCGCGGCCGCGGGACGAAGCACCGCGCCCGCCCGCCGTCCGCACAACGCCCGCCAAGGCAACCTTGCAGTGCCAGGCCGATCTCAAGCGGGAAGGCGTGGCGTTCCGCGCCCTTCCCGACCGCTGGTTCACCAACGGCTGCTCGGCGGCGGGCGCGGTGCAGTTGCTCGACATCGGCACCCCGGTCAGCAATCTCGGCGCGATGACCTGCCCGGTGGCGCGGCAATTCGCCCGCTGGGCGCGAGAAGCGGTGCAGCCCGCCGCCCACGCGTGGCTCGGCAAAAGGGTGGTCAGGATCGAAAGCTTCGGCACGTATTCCTGCCGCCCGGTCAACAACCAGCCCGGATCGAAGCTGAGCGAACATGGCCGCGCCAATGCCGTGGATATCGCCGTGTTCGTGCTCGACGGCGGGCGGCGGATCAGCGTGAAGGACGGCTGGAACGGCGGCGACGAGGACGTCCGCAAGTTCCTGCGCGCGGTCCACCAGGCCGGCTGCCGCCGCTTCGGCGTGACTTTGGGCCCGGACGCCAACGCCTTCCACCGCGACCACCTGCATTTCGACATGGGACAAGGCCCCTATTGCCGCTAAGGGCGGTCCCATGACCGAACTCGTCCCCCCCAAGCGGGTCTTCCCGCCCGCCCGCGAAGAAGCGGAACATGCCAACCAGCCGACCGTGGCGCCGCAGACCGGCGACAAGGCCTATCGCCTTGCCTTTCAGGATATGGACTTCCTGCTGCGCGAGGATCTGCGGCCTGTGCGCTTCCAGCTCGAGCTGCTGAAGCCCGAGCTTCTGCTCGACGAAGCCAAGATCGCTTCCACCTTCGTGTTCTACGGATCGGCGCGGATTCCGGAGCCGGAAAAGGCCCGGGCTTTGCTCGCCGCGGCGGTGACCGACCGGCAAAAGCTGATCGCCGAGCGGCTGGTCGCCAAATCGCATTATTACGACGTGGCGATGGCGCTCGCCAAAATGTGCTGCCGGGTCGACATCGACGCGGAGGGCTGGCGCAACTTCGTCGTCTGCTCGGGCGGCGGCCCGTCGATCATGGAAGCGGCCAATCGCGGCGCGATGGAAGCGGGCGCCGAATCGATCGGCCTCAACATCGTGCTCCCCCACGAGCAGATGCCTAACCCCTATGTCACACCCTCGCTAAGCTTCCAGTTCCACTATTTCGCGCTCAGAAAGATGCACTTCCTGCTCCGCGCCCGCGCGGTGGCGGTGTTCCCGGGCGGCTTCGGCACGTTCGACGAGATGTTCGAACTGTTGACGCTGGTCCAGACCGGCAAGGTTAAGCCGCTTCCCATCCTGCTGTTCGGCCGCGAATTCTGGGAGCGGGTGGTGAACTTCGAAGCGCTGGTGGAAGAAGGCGTGGTGTCCGAAAAGGACCTCGACCTGTTCTGCTTCGTCGAAACCGCGGAAGAAGCCTGGGGCCACATCTGCAAATGGTACAAGCACGAAAAGCTGCCGGACCTCGATCAGTAAGGCCCGCCTCAGTTCCTCCCCATCGCGAGATGGGGAGGGGAACCACCCGAAGGGTGGTGGAGGGGTAACTGCACTGGACTCTGAAGGTCCGGTGTGGACCCTCTGACTCCTCGGCAGTTACCCCTCCACCATGCTGCGCATGGTTCCCCTCCCCACGCTGACGCGCAGGGAGGAACTAAGAAGCGCGGGTTGCTTCGTATTCGGCAACAAAAGTGTCGAGCGGAATTCCGGAGAGAGCCTCGGACAGTTCGTCCTCCGCGACATCGTCCCAGCTCCTGAAGCGGAGGCAGGACTTGCCCATGTCGAGCGTCTTGCCGCGCGCCGCCCAGGCGGCCTGCAGGCGCCGGGACCGCTCCGCCGAAGCGGAGACGCAGTTCAGATAAAGCGCCGTGTAGTTCTTCTGCGCGGCCAAGGCAGCGAACACGAGCGGCTGCTTGTTGTAGGTGTGCGGGTAGGTTTCGAGCGGAACTTCCCAGCCGATCATGCCCCAGCTCATCCGCTCCTCGAAGCCAGGCGGGATGTGGGCGTTGACGAGGGCGCGGAGGCGGGAGACCAGCTCCGAGCGCTCCGGCGGGAGCTCGGCGATGTAGGCGTCGGGAGTGGCGGCCTTGCTGCTCACCATCTCCCAGCCTGTTCTTTACTTCTTGGTCTGCTCGGTGCGCCCGGCGACGCTCGGCGCGGCGTCGCCCTTGATGTTGTTGCCGGGGCTCTTGGCGGCCTGGACTTCGTTCAGCACCGGCTCGTTCTCGCCCTTGTCGCCGGCGGCGCCCTGGTCGCCCGCTTCGGCGGCGGCCTGGGCCGGGCTGACGGGGTCGCCCGCCGGCGCGGCGGCGCTCGCCGCGGGAAGCGGCTTCGGGCTGTCGCTTTGGGTGTTGAGGTAGGCAAGGAGGTTGGCGCGGTCCTCAACCTTGCCGAGGCCGGCGAAGGTCATCTTGGTGCCGGGCGCGAAGTCCTTGGGGGATTTCAGCCATTGGCTCATCGACTCCCATTCCCAATTGCCGCCCTTGCCCGAAAGCGCCGGGGAGTAAGCGAAACCGGCGGCATGCTTGCCGATCGGCGCGCCGAGGATACCCCACAGGTTCGGGCCGGTGCCGTTCGGGCCGCCCTTGGCGACCGTGTGGCAGGCGGTGCACTTCTTGAACACGCCCTCGCCCTTGGCGGCATCGGCGCCGGCCAGGAGCGCGGTGACCGGCTGTTCGGCCTCGCCGCCGCCGCCTTCGCCTTCCAGCACGACGCCTTCGATCGGGTAGCCCATCTTCTCAGGCCGTTCGGAATGGAACATCTCCGCGGTGACGATCGAGGCGCCAAGGGCGACGATGCCGGCGCCGAGCACCCAGCCCGCAATCGTGTTGCTGCGATTGTCCATGCCGTTTTCAAAGCCTCCAGGGGCGCGCGAGGGTGCGCGCGAGTGGGAATTTCGGGAGCCCCTTTAGGCGGCGCGCGGCGGCGGGGCAAGCGGGGGAAGGTGGGTTAGCGCCCAATCCAGTGGCTAAGGAGAAAGTGAGCGATCGCGAATGGCGGCGGGGCCAGGAAGCGGGCGCCCGCCTCCCCGGCAAGCGCGGCGGCGACTTCGGCGCGGGTCGCCCAGAAGCCTTCTTCGAGCTCGGTGGTGTCGAGCACGATCCGGTCCGAGGCGGCCCGGGCGATGCAGGCGATCATCAACTGGCCGGGAAAGGGCCAGGGCTGGCTTGCGACGTAGCGCACGTCCGACGCCTCGATCGCCGCTTCTTCCTTGAGTTCGCGGGCAACGGCTTCCTCCACCGACTCGCCGGGTTCGACGAAGCCGGCGAG
>DASWMM010000047.1:0-7433 GCA_036399755.1 Allosphingosinicella sp. | reverse complement strand
GAACCGTCCCGTGTCACCTCTGACGCTGTATCGGCGGCGCAGGCATCCTCCATGTGGGGGGCCGATCCCATCTGGATTGTCGCTTCCAACCAGCCGGCGCTGTTTCGGGAGGTCCGAAACCGCGCTTATGGATATTGCGTTCGGGGCGATGCCGTCGATCCACGCTGCGCGCAGGAGCAGGACGAGTCCGTACGAGTCGCGGTGCTCACGCTGATGCTTCTCCAAGACCAAAGTGAAATGCCGGACAAAAGCACTTTGAGCGACAAGGAGCGGCGTGTCGCCGACGATCCGCAACTGGCTGAGGACGGCAAGACGTATTGCTGGTCGATATACAACGCCCACGGTGCAATCGATGCACGGCTGCTATCCCTCTGCCTCGGCAACCTGACGGATTTTTCTCAGCTGGTGCCGACGCCGGTGCCGTGAAAGTGCAAGGTCCGGACAGTTTCGCGCGCGCGGTGATGCGCGACCCGTCTAAGCCGCCCGCCCCTGCGCCCGCGCCAGCACGGTTGCAAGCGCCGCGCTTACCGCATGGGCGTCGTAGGGCTTGCGGACGATCTCGAAGCCCGAGGCGGAGCTGGCCACCGTTTCCTCGCTATAGCCGGTGGCGAGGACCACCGGGATGTGGGGGTGCGAATCGCGGAGCTGCTTGGCCAGTTCCAGGCCGCTGATCCCGGGCATCACGACGTCGGTGAACACCACGTCCACCGCCTCGCTTGCCAGCATCGTCAAGGCTTCCTGGCCGTCGCGGGCGGTGGCCACTCGGCAGTGCAGCTCGCCCAGCATGTCGGCGGCAAAGGCGCGGACCTGGTCGTTGTCCTCGACCAGCAGCACGTTGAGCCCGTGGGGCAGCGCCGCGGCATCGCGCTCGTCCGCCGCGGCGGCGAGCCGCTTGGAGGAACGCGGCAGGATGATGCGCACGTCCGTGCCCTCGCCCTCCCGCGAGTCCACTTCCGCGTGACCGCCGGCCTGGGCGGCGAAGCCGTGGATCTGCGACAGGCCAAGGCCGGTGCCCTTGCCGACCGGCTTGGTGGTGAAGAACGGCTCGAACGCGCGCTCCAGCACCTCCTTAGGCATTCCCGTACCGGTGTCGCGCACCCAGATGGCGACCGAGCCGTTCTCGCCGTCGCCCACGTCCGCGGTGGCGATGGTCAGCGTGCCGCCGTTCGGCATTGCGTCGCGGGCGTTGAAGGCGGCGTTCAATATCGCAGTCTCGAACTCGGCTGGATCCACCTCCACCCGTGCCCGCGTTGCATCGAGGCCGAGCGCCACCGTGATCCGGCTGCCGATGGTGCGGCCGATCACTTCCGCCAAGGCATCGAGCCGAACGTGGAGATCGATCACTTCCGCCCGGATCGGCTGGCGGCGCCCGAAGGCGAGCAGGTGGCTGGTCAAGGTCGTCGCGCGCTGAGTGGTTTCGGCGATCGCCTCCAGGTAGCGCCGCCGCCGCTCGTCCGGCAGATCGGGGCGCTTGAGCAGGATGTCCGCAGATCCGGCGATCACCGTCAGCAGATTGTTGAAATCGTGGGCGATGCCGCCGGTCAGTTCGCCCAAAGCCTGCAGCTTCTTGGCCTGGTTGGCGGCGGTGCGCGCTTCTTCCAGCTCGTCGCGCGCCCGCTTGCTGTCGGTGACGTCGCGGGTGATCTTGGCGAAACCGATATGCTCGCCCGTTTCGTCGTAGATCGGATCGATCAGCACGCTTGCCCAGAACAGCGTGCCGTCCTTGCGCACGCGCTGGGCCTCGCGCTCATATTTGCCGTCCCTGATCGCGGTGGCCAGCGCCTGGGCCGGCTCGCCGCGCACGCGGTCCTCCTCCGTATAGAAACGCGAGAAATGCTGGCCGATGATCTCGTCCGCCGAATAGCCCTTGATCGCCTGCGCGCCGGCATTCCAGTTGGTGATGTTGCCCTCGCGGTCGAGCATGTAGATGGCGTAATCGCGCACGCCCTGGACCAGCATGCGGAAACGCTGCTCGCTTGCGAACAGCGCCTTTTCGCTTTCTTTGCGATCGGTGATGTCGCGGGTGATCTTGGCGAAGCCGACCAGCCGGCCGTCCTCGTCGCGGATCGGATCGAGCACGACGTGCGCCAGGAATGTCGTGCCGTCCTTGCGGACGCGGATGCCTTCGGTCTCGAACCGTCCTTCCGTCTCGGCGGTGCGCAGGATTGCCGCGGGCTTGCCTTCGCGCCGGTCCTCCGCCGTGAAGAAGCGGGAAAAATGATCGCCGATGATCTCGTCGGCTTCATAGCCCTTGAAGCGCCGCGCGCCGGCATTCCAGGTCGCGACATGGCCGTGCGGGTCGAGCATGTAGATGGCATAATCCACCACGGAGCTGACCAGCATCTGGAAGCGCCGTTCGCTGTCCTTCAGCGCCCGCTCCGCGTCCTTGCGCTCGGTGACGTCGCGGGTGATCTTGGCGAAACCGACCAGCTTGCCGGTTTCGTCGCGGATCGGATCCAGCACCGCATGGGCCCAGAAGCGGGTGCCGTCCTTGCGGACTCGAATCCCCTCCGCCTCGAACCGCCCTTCGCGCGCCGCGATGCGTAGCGCGCGCCCCGGCAGGTCCGCTGCCTGATCCTCTTCGGTGAAGAAGCGCGAGAAATGCTCGCCGATGATCTCGCCGGCCTGGTAGCCCTTGAAGCGCTCGGCCCCCGCATTCCAGGTCGCCACCCGCCCGTCGATGTCGAGCATGTAGATCGCATAGTCCGTAACCGCGCTGACCAGCATCTGAAATTTGCGCGCCTCACCGTCGCGGGTGAGGTCTTGCGGGTCGGCCATCCACGTCTCCATCGCGGCACGTCTGCCGCCGGGTCCCCACCCTAGTCTTTAGGCCATATTCATTTCGGCGCGGTTGACAAGCATTCCACTGCCCTCCCGGACATTTACCGCCGTGGCCGCGCAGGCGGATTTCGGAACCGCATCGCACCGCCGGCCATTTAACCTGCATCAAGGGCGCTGCGCCGCTTGGCGGTTCCATGGGCACCTCCGGTGCGCCGCCGATGGCGGGTTCCGATCAACCCCAAGGAGAAGAACCCATGCGCATGCCCAGGTACAGCCTCACGCTGCCCGGCCTTTCGGCTGTTGCCCTTCTCGCCGGCTGTGCAACCATCGCCGAGGAAGCGAACGAAGCGATCGGCTTCGAATATGTTGCGGCGCTTACCGGCGCGAGCGGCACTGGCAAGGCGGAGGTGAGCCTCAACGACGCCACCAACACCGTGTGCACCGACCTTGAACTCTCCGCCGGCGTGCAGGCGACCGTGGCCCACCTGGTCGGCCCGGGCGAACATGCTGGTGGCGACCATCGAAGCGCCCGGCAAGACCGACACAAGCAACGACAGCGCCGATTGCGACAGCATCCCCGATGCCCAGCTCGATGCGATCAAGGCCGATCCCGGCGCCTTCAAGGTCCACGTCGCGGCAACCAACGGCGATCTCATCGGCACGCTGCGCAAGGAAATGTAGGCAAAAGAAAGGGCCCGGCGGTTTTCCCGCCGGGCCTTTTCCTTGAACCGTCTCCACCCGCGGGCGGAGAGCCGTTTTCTGCTGCTGTTCGCTTAGAAACGGAAGCCGACGCCGACAACGGTCTGGAAGAGCTCGGCGCCGAGCTCGTAATTGGCATAACGCTGCTCGATCTTGAGGTTCGCGCCGCTGGTACCGAGGTTGAACTCCGCGCCCGCGCCGACGCGGTAGCCGTTGATGCTGACCGGGCCGAGATCGAAGTTGGTGTAGCCGCCGGTGGCGTAGACCAGGGCATTCGGGCCGGCCTTGACGCCGAGGCGCGCGGTGGCGGCGAGTTCGTGGCCGAAATCGTTGTCGAAGTCGTTCTGATATTCGACCTGGCCGCCGACGACCAGATTGGTGCCGACTTCGGCGTCATAGCCCGCTTCGATGCCGAAGGTGGTCGCACCGGTGTCGAAGAAATCGTCGCCGGCGATGCCGACGGTAGCGCCGACGCGCGGGCCGGTGAAGCCGGCGGCGAAGGCCGGGGTGGCAATGGCGAACGACGCCGCGGCAACCGCGACGAGAGCAATCTTCTTCATGATAAATCCTTGGAGAAAAACAAAAGCCGCGCGAACACCGCCCGGCCGAGGCGCCTAATTAGGGGGGTAAGCGGCTGATTCAACGGGCCGGGCAACCGGATCGGGGGGATAGATGCGGGGGTGTTGCTGCACTGCAACATAAATCCGCTTCGGTGCTTATCGTGGATCAACCGAAGCGTTTGAACCGCTGCTTCGCAGCACTAAAATGCGAAAAGCGCCCGCCCTTGTCGGGACGGACGCTCTCCTGCCGCGCCGCCTGAAGCAGCGCGGCCTCAACCGCTTCGCTTGCCGCTTACAGGCCGTTGGCGAGGTTGGTGTCCGGGCTGTTGGTATTGGCATCGACAGCCATCATGGCGTTCGCCGTGCCCGAGTCCATTGCGCCGTTGGCGCCCATGTCGCCGCTCATGTTGGCGCCCATCGCGCCGTTCATGTCGGTGGTCATGTTCGGATCCATCATCGGGTCGCCCATCATGTTCTCGGCGCCCATGGTATTGGCGGTGTTGGTCTCGGTCTCGCCGCCGCCGCACGCGGACAAAGCGAGGACCGCACCGGCCAGGATCATCATACGCATAAATTCATTCCTCTGTTTGCGCGGCGCACCGCCGCCAAGCCGCCTCAACGGCCCAGGTCCCGCTTGGCTCCCAACGAGACGACATCGGGCAAGCACGGCACGGCCGGGCAACCTGCACGCGGATGAACACCGTGCTATGGCAGACGCACGGGGCACGGAGGAACCGGAATGATCACGCTGCTCGCCCTCGCCGTCATGGGCCAAAGCTACATCGGAGATGCCCGGCCGCTCCGGCTGAGCCAGGCGCAGATCGGCCAGGTCGCGGCCGAATGCCGGGTGCCGCGCCGCTGGATGCGCCTGCGCGGCGGGATCGTGAAGCTCCATCTCCCCAAAAGCGCGCCGTACGCAAAGGTGGACTGCCTGCTCCGCCGCCAACGCGAACTCGCCGGCCTCCAGCCCCTCGAGGAGTAGGCCCCGGTCCAGGCCTCCGCGCCTCACTCCCCGCTGCGCCGAGCCGTCCACTCCGCCTCCCGCCGCGCCAGTTCCTCCTCGGCCACCGACCGCCCGGCCTCGATCGCCTCCAGCTTCCTGAGGATGCTCCCCCGCACCTCCTCCAGCGTCTTCGGCCGCCGCCACCTTTGCCCCGGCTTGCCGCCGATCCCGAGCACCTTGTTCTTGTGCATGTGGAGGAGGTGGATCGCATCGCCCCACGCCCATGTCGCGGATCACCGTTTCCGGCGCGTAATCGGGCGTCGAGAACAGATTCTCCGCATTCTGCAGCAGCGCGATCTCCAGCGCCGCATAAGCCTCCACGATCACCGCGTCCCACTTCCTGGCAAAGGCCGGCCACCGCTTCCGGTGCGTGTACGCCGAGCCCTTTGATTTCCCCACCTCGGCAAGCGCCGCCTTGACGTTGCACGTCGCCCCAAGCGCATCCAGGAACCGCCGCTCGGCCGCCGGAGACCAGTCCCCCAGCCGCGCCCGCGCGATCTGCACCCGCCGCCCAAGCGCACCGCCGGTGCCCCGCACCGCAAGCTCCACCCCGTCGAGATGCCCCCAGCCGCGCGGCGGCACCGTCCCCTCCCGCGTCTCCTCCCGAAGCCGCTCCCTGGCCGCCGCGCACGCCGCCTTCACCGCCGCGTCGAAGTCCGGATCGAGCCCCCGCCACTTGCACACCCAAGACCGCGACACCCGCGCCCGCTCGGCGGCCAAGGTCTGGTTCCCGCACGCCCCCAGCACCCGCAGAAAAGCTTCCCGCCGCGCCGCCGTGATCTTCGTCCACATGATCCGCCTCCTATCAAGAGGCGACTCAGATATGCCGGGGACAGGAGTGTAGGAAAACGCTTCCTCAATCCTCCCCTGCCTTTGCAGGGGAGGGGGACCATGCGAAGCATGGTGGAGGGGCCGCACGCCGCAGGCGTGCGGTGGACCTAAGAAGCAAACAGCACCCCCGCGCCAAAGTCCTACTTTGGCGCGATCTCATTCAAAAACCGCCGCATCTCCGCCACCACCTCCTCCCGCCGCCCGATCACCTCACAAAACCCGTCCCGCACCACCCACACCCGTTCATGCTCGTCCACCTCGAACTCCGCCTCGTCCCCCAGAGGCCCGGAGCTCCGCCCCCAATCGGACGGCAGCCGATCCTCAAGCGCCTCCCCCGCCAGCCGCACATAAGCCTCCGCAACCTCGAACCCGGCCGCTTCCATCTCCCCCGCGAGCGCCGCCGCCGCCGCGCCAAGCCGCGTTGCCTCATCCCCGGCCGCCACCGCTTCCTGCCCCATCGCACCACCCCAACCACTGCAAACCGGCCAGCCCACCGCACCGATTACGCATTATAGTTGATAAACTCAGAGACCGCGGAGCGCCATCTGTTTGTGCATGGACATGCGCAAGCTGGTCGGCCGAAACGCCGCACGCCTTCGGGGCGAAGCCGGCCTGACGCAGGAACAACTCGCCGAGCGCAGCGGCCTCAGCCAGCAGTACATCAGCGGCCTTGAACGCGGAAAGCGCAACCCGACGATCGTCACCCTCTACGAACTGGCCAACGCGCTAGGCGTCAGCCATGTGGAGCTGGTGCGGGAGGATTGAAGAGCGCTTTCTATAGCGCGCGGTCGGCTAGCAGACACTCGCGAACAAGACTTTCAATCTGCGCCGTTTCCACCTCGGCACCGGGAGAATTGTAGCGGCTTGTGTCGCGGCTCGCCCATGCGTCGGTCACCCGTACACCGCCAGGAAAGCCGTCCAGCTTCACCCCAAAGATGCAGTCGCCCGTCCAGCTCCGGTGAAAGTACAGCCAGCCGTTTTCGAAGAAGATGAACCAGCGATCGTCCATATCCTTTGGAATGAACCCGAGTCGCATCCGCTCGCCGTCCAGATCGGTGAAGAGAAGAGGCAGCACAAGCTCCTCCCGTTGAAGCGGAGGCGGACCAGCCTTCCAGGATCGTCTCGTCGCGGCTTCGATCATGCCTCGTCCCCTGCCAACAGCCCTTCACCGCCAGCCGCCGCACGCCTCGGGCGAAGCCGGCCTGACGCAGGAACAGCTACCCGAGCGCAGCGGCTTCAGCCAGCAGTACATCAGCGGCCTCGAACGCGGAAAGCGCCACCCGACGATCGTCACTCTCTACGAACTGGCGAGCGCGCTAGGCGTCAGCCATGTGGAGCTGGTGCGGGAGGATTGAGACATCTTCAGTGGGGGCAAGCCAGCGCTGCGGAGGGTCTCTAAAATCTTCGTCACTCGTGCGCACTCTCTTGTCGAGCCTCACAACGCGAGTGGCATTATTGCGATCAGCCTGAGGAGGGTGTCATACGAGACGGCGGGCCGTGTGCATTTCCAGAGTGCCGTCCAGGTAAAATCACGCGTGACCAGACACTTCAGATCTTAC
>DASWMM010000046.1:0-4411 GCA_036399755.1 Allosphingosinicella sp. | reverse complement strand
GCCAGACCACCACCACCGTCAACGGTCAGGTGGTCACCACCAACCAGAGCTCCGGCGTCGCCGACGCGCTTCAGCAGGCGGCGGTGGCGTCGGTGCTCGGCGCGACCGGCGGGCTCGGCGGCTTTGCGCTGAAGAGCGGCAACGAGATTTTCGGCGCCATCATCAACGCGGTGAAATCCGACACCAAATCCAACATCCTGTCGACGCCGTCGGTGATGACGCTCGACAATCAGGAAGCGCGCATCCTGGTCGGCCAGGAAATTCCGGTGACGACCGGCGAGGCGCTCAGCGACAATTTCGACAACGCCTTCCGCACCGTGCAGCGCCAGAATGTCGGCATCCTCTTGCAGGTGAAGCCGCAGATCAACGCGGGCGGCGCGATCAAGCTTGCGCTTCGCCAGGAGGTGAGCTCGATCGCCGGGCCGGTGTCGCAGGGCTCGGCCGACCTGATCCTCAACAAGCGCGAAATCGAGACCACAATCACCGTGGACGACGGCGAAATCGTCGGCATCGGCGGTCTGCTCGACGACAATGAGCGGCGCACCATCGAGTCGATCCCGCTGCTCGGCGACCTGCCGCTGATCGGCAATCTGTTCCGCTCCAAGGCGCGCTCGCGCAATAAGACCAACCTGATGGTGTTCATCCGGCCGACGGTGCTTCGCTCCAGGGCCGATGCGCGTGAAATGACCGACCGGCGCTACAGCTATATCCGCGACCGGCAGTTCCTGCAGAACCCGGACAAGGAGCCGAGCATCGACGAGCTGGTGCGCGAATATATGGGCGCGGTGCCGCCCTTCGCCGCGCCGCCGCCGCCGACGCCGCACGATCCCGCCGCCTACGACCACAGCATCCAGCCCGGCCAGATGGTGGTGACGCCGGCCGGGATCGTGCCGGTGGGCACGCCGCCGCCGGCGCCCAAGAAGCGGAAGAAGAGATGATCCGCCGCGGCGCCGATCTTGTTGAGGAGGTCGTCGAGGACGTCGAGCTCGAGGACATCGCGCTTGAGCCTGGCGACACGCTGATCGTCACCGAGCGGGTGATCGAGACGGATATTGTCCCGGCGGCGCCCGCGCGCATTCCTTACCCGTTCGCCAAGCGGTACGGCGTTGCGACTTTAGGCGATCTCGACGGCGCCGCGCTGGTCGCTCTGCGCGAAGGGGCGGACCCTCGGGCACTGATCGAGGTGCGGCGTTTCCTCGGCCGGCCGTTGAAGGTTGAAGCGACGCCCGCCGCTGCGTTCGACCGTATTCTCTCCGAAGCTTACGCAATGGACGGGCAGGCGGCGGCGGATGCGGCCGGCTCGCTTGGCTTCGGCGACGATCTTGCGAGCCTGGCCACGGACCTGCCCACCGCCGAGGATCTGCTCGACAGCGAGGACGATGCGCCGGCCATCCGCCTGATCAACGGCATCATCGCCGAAGCGGCGCGGCGCGGCGTGTCCGACATCCATATCGAGCCGTACGAGACCGGCCTTGTGATCCGCATGCGGATCGATGGGGTGCTGCGCGAGACGCTGCGCATGCCGCCGCACGTCGCGCCGGTGGTGGTCAGCCGGATCAAGGTGATGGCCCGGCTCGACATCGCCGAGCGGCGGGTGCCGCAGGACGGGCGGATCGGGCTGACGCTGGGCGGCAAGCTGCTCGACGTGCGCGTGTCCACCCTGCCGAGCAGGGCGGGCGAGCGGGTGGTGCTTCGCATCCTCGACAAGGAGAATGCCGGCATCAGCCTCGACGGGCTGGGCATGCCGCAGGACATTCACGCGCTGTTCCGCCAGGGACTGACCGAGCCGAACGGCATCGTTCTGGTCACCGGCCCGACCGGTTCGGGCAAGACCACGTCGCTTTATGCGGGGCTTCGCATCTTGAACGACGGCAGCCGCAACATCCTCACCGTCGAGGACCCGGTGGAATATGCGGTGGACGGGGTTGGGCAGACGCAGGTCAATCCCAAGGTCGGGCTGACCTTCGCCGCCGGGCTGCGCGCAATCCTGCGGCAGGACCCGGACGTGGTGATGGTCGGCGAAATCCGCGACCGGGAAACCGCGGAGATTGCGGTGCAGGCGTCGCTGACCGGGCACCTCGTATTGTCCACCGTTCACACCAACGATGCGGTGGGCGCGATCACCCGCATGCGCGACATGAAGATCGAGCCGTTCCTGCTCGCCTCGACGCTGCGCGCGGTGATCGCGCAGCGGCTGGTGCGACGGCTGTGCCCGGCGTGCAAGGCGCCGGTGGACAAGGACCAGTCGCTTGCGCCGTTGCTCAGCCTTCCGCTCAGCACCACCGTGTACGAGGCGCGCGGCTGCGCGGAGTGCGGCAATTCGGGCTACAAGGGTCGGATCGGCGTGTTCGAGGCGGTGCGGATCGACGACACGATCCGGCGGCTGATCAACACCGGCGGCGACGAAGCCGCGATCGCCGAGCACGCTTTCCGCAACGCACCCAACCTTGCCGCCTCCGCACGGGCACTGGTCGCCGAGGGGCTGACCACCGCCGAGGAAGCGATCCGCATCTCGCGCCGCGAGAATGAGGAAGCGGGTGGCTGAGTTCGACTATCTCGCACTCGACACCGCCGGGCGGGAGCGCCGGGGATCGGTGCGCGCCGAGAGCGCCGAGGATGCCAAGGCGAAGCTCGGCCAGCGGCGCCTGTTCGTGGTCAAGGTGGAGGAGGGGACGGGCTCGCCCGGCTCAGGCTCAGGTTCGGTCGCCGGGGCCGCGCCGCCTCTGCTGTCGCGGCCGCTGTTCGTGCGGCGGAAGCTGAACGGCAAGGCGCTGACGATTTTCACCCGCCAGCTTGCGACCTTGGTATCGGTCAGCCCGCTTGAGGAATCGCTGCGCACCATCGCCCGGCAGACGGAAAAGGAGCAGGTGCGCGCCATCCTGCTCAACGTTCATGCCGGGGTGCTGGAAGGGCGGCGGCTGTCCGACGCGATGGGGCGGGAGGCGGCGAGCTTTCCGGCGCTGTATCGCGGCATGGTGTCGGCCGGTGAAAGCTCGGGCAGCCTGCCCAACATCCTGGAGCGGCTGGCGCTGCTGATGGAGCGGCAGGGGCAGGTGCGGGCCAAGGTGCTTTCCGCGATCGCCTACCCGGTGATCCTCGCCATCGTTGCGATGTTCGTGGTGTTCGCGCTGATGGTGTTCGTGGTGCCCCGCGTCGTCGAGCAGTTCGACGACATCGGCCAGCAACTGCCCTTGCTGACGCGGATCGTGATCGGCCTTTCGGGCTTTTTGGCCGCCTGGTGGTGGGCGCTGGCGCTTGGCCTAACGATCTTCGTGTTCGTTGCAGTGCGCGCGCTTCGGGACGAGGGGCTTCGGCTCAAGGCGGATCGCACCTTGCTGCGTTTGCCCCTGTTCGGGCGGCTGATCCGCGATCTTCATGCGGCGCGGATGGCGCGGACCTTATCGACCATGGTGGCGAGCCGGCTGCCCTTGCTGGAGGGGCTGAAGCTCACCACCCAGACGGTGCACAACCGGGCGCTGCGGGTCGCCAGCGCCGAGATCGCGGAAACGGTTCGGACCGGCGGCAGCCTGTCGGGCGCGCTTCGGCGGGCGGGGGTGTTTCCGCCCTTGCTGGTCTATCTGGCGGCGAGCGGGGAGGCGAGCGGCAAGCTCGACATCATGCTGGAGCGCGCCGCCGAATATCTCGAGCGCGAGTTCGACAGCTTCACCGCCACCGCGCTGGCGCTGCTCGAACCCGCGATCATCGTAATCATGGGCGCGGTTGTGGCGGTGATCGTGCTTTCGATCCTGCTGCCGATTCTGCAGCTCGACACACTTGCCGGAGGAATGTGATGAAGATTCTCAAGTTCCTCCCCATCGCAGATGGGGAGGGGAACCGCGCGAAGCGGGGTGGAGGGGTAGCTGCCCAGTTGTTATCGAGATTACCCCTCCACCACCCTTCGGGTGGTTCCCCTCCCCATCGCTTCGCGACGGGGAGGAATGAAGGCGGTTTCACCCCCTTGAGGCGTTCCGCCGAAAACGGCTTCACGCTCGTCGAACTGATGGTCGTCATCGTCATCATCGGCCTGCTCGCCACCGTGGTGGTGATCAACGTCATGCCCGCGACCGACAAGGCGGCGCTGACCAAGGCACGGGCCGATATCGCGACGCTGGAACAGGGGGTGGAGATGTACCGCCTCAACAAGCTCACCTACCCTGCCGGGGCCGACGGGCTGCAGGCGGTGGTGCGCGAAGGTTATGTGAAGCGCCTGCCCAAGGACCCGTGGGGCAACCCCTATCTCTATGCCGCGCCCGGCCGCGACGGGCGCAGCTTCGACATCTTCAGCCACGGCGCCGACGGCCGCGAAGGGGGCGAGGACGAGGATGCGGACATCGGCAGCTGGCAGAGCTAGCACCCCTAATCCTCCCCCGGATTTCCGGGGGAGGGGGACCGCACGAAGTGCGGTGGAGGG
>DASWMM010000045.1:0-8985 GCA_036399755.1 Allosphingosinicella sp. | reverse complement strand
CCCACCTTGGGAACGCCCCGTGGCAAGGAGTGAGAGATGCGGAAGGTCCTTTTCGGGATTTTGATGGCGGCAACGGCTGGCACGGGCATCGCCCCCGCCGCCGCGCAGGACAACAACAACAACCGGATCATGCAGCGCTATGAGCGCCAGGCGGTCCGCAACCAGGCGCGGTCCGAGCAGCGCCAGGTGCGTCAGGAAGCACGCCAGCAGCGCCCCGTTCAGGTGCAGACCCAATCCACCCAGGCGCCCGCACCGGTTGGGGCACGGCCCGAGCGTGTCCGGGCCGAGCGCCCTGCCGCACAGGCCGACCGCTCCGCCCAACGCGCCGCCCGTCAGGCCGACCGCGCCCAAGGCCAGCCGGCCTTCGAGCAACAGGTTCAGGCCGCCCCGGCCCGCACTTACGGGCGCGCCGAGCGTCAGGCCGACCGCCAGGAGCGCCGCACCGATCGCCGTGAAGACCGCCAGACCGGCAACATCTACACCGATCGCAACGCCTATCAGGCGCATATCGAGGCGACCCGCGAAGCGTCGCGCCGCAGCGCCGACCAGACGATCGGCGGCAACTATGCCCGCCAGGCCGCGCGCAACCAGCAGCGCTACGAAAACAACCTGCGCGACGATCGCCGCGAATATCGCCAGGACCGCCGCGAGGATCGCCGCGACTATCGTCAGGACCGGCGCCAGGATCAGCGCGCCGAGCGCCGTTGGGACCGCAACTGGCGGCAGGACAACCGCTACGACTGGCAGCGCTACCGCTATTCGAACCGCAACCTGTATCGCGGCGGCAGCTATTATTCGCCCTACCGAAACCACAGCTACAGCCGAATCTCGATCGGCTTCTCGCTTGGGTCGCTCTTCTACTCGGACCGCTACTGGCTGAACGATCCCTATCAGTATCGCCTGCCGGCCGCCTATCCGGGCACCCGCTGGATTCGGTATTATGACGACGTCCTGCTGGTCGACACCTACACCGGCGAAGTCCTCGACGTAATCTACGACTTCTTCTGGTAAAATGCCCAAAGGGACATGCGGGGCATGTCCCGACGGCATTTTCCCGAAGGGCGGGGCGCGCCAAGGGACATGCGGGGCATGTCCCGACGGCGGCTTCCCACCGAAGCTGACATGAGAAAGCCCGGATCGCGCATGCGGTCCGGGCTTTTCCATATCTGCTCTCCGACCGCCGTTCGGCAGTGGAGAGTTCCCCGACGCGCTTCAAACAGGTTTGGGTGATTATCCCCTGGAACGTGTAGGCCAACCGAAGTCCGAATGCCCATAACGACCGACGACCGGGCTTATCCAGCAGGGCCGGTTGTTGAAGGCGTTCGTAGACGGTTCATAGGCGTCGCGGGACACACGCTGTGGATGTCCGCTTTCCACCCATTGCGGACATAGCGAGGGCTGCGCTCAAAGCCGTGCTTCATAGACCCACACTCGGCCCAGCAAGCAGAGCGAAGTAGGATACGACCACACCTATGCGTCCGGGGAGGCAGACGCCGAACGTTAGATCGCGGCTGATCCGCTTTCATTTTTGCAGGCAACCTAAATTGACGGTGCTGCGCGCCGAGGTCGAACCGAGAACCCATGACATGCTTCGGGTCGCGGCATCGCTGACCCGAGCTTGTTCGCGGCGCTCAGACGTAAAAGTCGCCCTTCTCCGGCAGGAACCCGGCGGGGGCGACGAGGTAGATCGTCAGGTCGGCTTGTTTGTCGCCGTTCGTATCGGCTTGCACCACCCAGGTCTGGGCATATTGCGGGTGCTGGCTGACCCGAAGCTCCCCGGCATGGCCGGTGAACGCGCCTGCGCCGAGCCAGGTGAACTTGGAATCGCCGTTCGCCGCATCACCGTCGGCATCGATCCCGGTCAGGTTGATCTTGTCGCCTTTCTCGAAGTCCATGATCACGTCCGCCCCGGCGCTCTTTGACTCGGTCGTGCTTCCATATTCGAACACGTCGCCTCCGGCGCCGCCCCGCAGCGTATCGGCCCCCAGACCGCCCCAGATCGTGTCCGCCTTGGCGCCGCCGGTGATCGTGTCCGCGCCGCGCCCGCCGCGCACGTTGAAGCTGCCGTCGGTCTCCGCGGCGCCGTTGAAGGTCAAAGCCTCGCCGGCGGCAAGCGACTGCGCCACCACCATCATCTTCTGCCCCACGGCAACGTTGCCGTCGTGCATCGTCAGGCTATAGGAATTGGGCGTCGCGGCGTTGCCGGAGCTGTAGACGGCGAGCTTCTCCACTGAGACCAGGTCGTCGCCATCGAAGGTCAGTGCGTAGTTGCCGAGCAGCCCCACCGTGTCAAAGCCGAGGCCGCCATCCGCCTTGTCGGCGCTTGTGAAGGCCGCGCCCCAATACAGGTAATCGTCGCCGCCTCCGCCGGACACCAGATCGTTGCCCCCGGCGTCAAGCACGACGAGGTCGCCGCCCGCGCCCATGGTCACCACATTGTTCAAGTCATTGGCGAACACCCCCTGGCCCGTCGTGGAAGTGCCGGTGAGGTTCTCGACGTTCGCCGCAAGCGTGTACATCTGCGCGGGGTCGGTGCGGCTGCCAAGCGCAGTGCGGACTTCGTCCGTGCCTTCGCCCTCAAATTCGACAATCGCATCATCCAAGCTTTCGAGGATGTAGATGTCGTTGCCGACGCCCCCTATCATCGTGTCGGAGCCGAGGCCGCCGTCAAGTGTGTCGTTGCCGCCCTCACCGCGCAGAGTGTCGACGCCGGCACCACCGGCCAAGCTGTCGTCGCCACCACGTCCTTCCAGCGTGTCAGGAAGAGCGGTGCCGCTCAAGGTGTCCCCTGCATCGCTTCCAACCACGAGGCCAGTTTCGTGCGGATTGGCAACGAGGCGCAGACCGTTCGACGTGATCACCGTGAAATAGCGGCTGCCCGGTCCAACAAGCAGGTGATTGCCGAGATGTTCAGGCGCGGGCTGAAGATCGAAGCCAAGGGCGATGGTCCGCAAAATGGCCCCAGTGGCTGGGGATATTTCCACGATCTCATCCGCGATCGAGTCTATAACATAAAGCCGTCCCGTTTCATCGAAGGCGGCCATCTCGAGGCCGCCGTACGCCCAGCGACTGTGCAGTGCCGCTAGATCGAACCGGTACGTGAGCAAAGCATCATAGACGTGCACGTTGCTTCCAAGGATTTGAACGGCTGTCCCCGCTTCAAGGCTGTAGGCCTGCCGGCCCGAATTGAACCCCGAGACGTTGTACTCGTACCATTCCTGTCGCGACACTACGCCCTCTTTGGGATCGTAAACCAACATCCTCGCATCGGAAATGTTGGCCTCGCCGAGCAAGACGCGCGATCCGTCACGGGATCGCGTTATCACCGTGTCCTGCCTCACATCCCACTGGGTGCTGGTGAACCGCCCAGTTTGGAGATCTAATATTTCTGGCACCGCCCAAGCAGAGTAACCAGGGAAAACTTCCTGAGTCAGCAGAACCTTTCCGTCTGCCAAAATCGCAGCGTCAAAGTACACATACTCATATGCCCGCACAAAGTTAGTGAAGGTCGCCACGGCTCCGGAAGTCGTGTCAACCCGGTAGACCGCAACAATGTGACCGTCAGCGACCACGCCGACGGGCTCTTGCTCGGTCATCACTATAAAAGAGCCGTCCTGGGAAATGTCCATGCCTCCCAGCTTCGTGCCGACCGCCCATGAAGCGATAAGTTGCCCCGTGACCACGTCGTACACGCGCAAGGTACCATCGCTGCCGGCTGCATATAATCGAGTGCCGTCAGGGCTGAGCACGACATCGTTCGGACGTGCCGATGCGAGGCTCACACTTGCGATCTGAGAATGCGTAGTCATGTTAGATGTGCCCCCCTTTGAAGAGCCCTTTTTACCGTAGGGTCATCTAACTGCAAGGACCGCACAGGCAATCGGGTGCCACGCTTGAGCCATGCAGATCCTGTCTAACCTTGAACGTCTTTCGGGCGCTACGCCTCTGCCGACCGACATGAGGTGTTATCGCTCCGCTGCCATTCGCTTCTGGCCGTTAGCAGATCTTCTGCTCTCCCGCAGCGCAACAGCGATAGCGAACATCCGTGGATCGCGTCCGCTATGTCCACTTCGGCCCATTGCGGACGTTGCCAGCGGCAGGGGCTTGAACCCTGCACCCACTCACCTTCCGGCCGGGGACTCCACTCCGAGTGCGTCTACCCATTCCGCCACGCTGGCTCGCTGAAGCTAAGCGCACGAACGTCCGCTTCCCACCCATAACGACATCCCGACCCCGGAAGCCCGGGGCAGACGCTCCGGGCGCGCTCCTCGCATCGCTCGGCACGAACGCGTATTTTCCAAACGAACTCGGGTCGTGTGCAGCCCGGCTCCCAGGCTTTTCTCTTGCCAGCACCCGCGGCGGCGAAGCATGGACAGCGGGACCATTCAGGGGACTCCGCTCATGCGCTCACGCTTCCTGCTTCTTCTCTCCTCTCTCCTGCTCGGCGCCGCGCCCGCCGCCGCCGAAACCGACGTCATCCACGCCGGCCGCCTGATCGCCGATCCGGCGCGGCCCGCCGCCGGCCCCTCCACCATCACCGTCGACAACGGCCGCATCGTTTCCGTAACCGAGGGCCTCACCCCGCCGCCCGCCGGTGCGCGCCTCGTCGATCTGTCCACCAAAACGGTGCTGCCCGGCCTGATCGACGCCCACGTCCACATTTCGGGCGAGCCCGGCGGCGATTACCGCGACGAGGCGGTGCAGAGCGACGAATTCACCACCCTGATCGGCGCCCAGAACGCTTTGATCACCGCCCGCGCCGGCTTCACCACCGTGCGCGACCTGGGCTCCCCCTCCCAGGTCGGCTTCGCGCTGCGCCGCGCAACCGCGGAAGGGCGCATCCCCGGCCCGCGAATCCTGTCCTCCGGACCGGCCATCTCGATCATCGGCGGCCATGGCGACGTGTCCGGCTTCCGCCCCGAAGTCGTCGCGGTGCTCGGCGCGGACAACACCTGCACCGGGGCCGAGGCCTGCGCGGCGCGGGTGCGGGAATTCTCCCGCAACGGCGCCGACGTCATCAAGTTCACCGCCACCGGCGGAGTCCTCTCGCAGCAGGCGCGCGGCCTCGGCCAGCATTTCACCGATCCTGAAATGAAGGCGATCGTCGACACCGCCCACGGCCTTGGGCTGAAAGTCGCCGCCCATGCCCACAGCGCCCGCGGCATCGAGGCGGCGGCCCGTGCCGGCGTCGACTCGATCGAGCACGGCACCTTCGCCGACGCCGCCGCAATCCGCGCCATGAAGGCCAGCGGCTCCTCGCTGGTCCCCACCCTGATGGCGTTCACCGGCATCCGCGAACGGCTCGGCAAGGGCGTCTACACCCCGCAGGTCGAAGCCAAGGTGCGCGAAACTTTGAGCGAAGTCGGCAAGGCGGCCCGCGCCGCCCGCGCCGCCGGGGTGCCGGTGGTGTTCGGGACCGATGCCGCCGTCTACGAACATGGCCGCAATGCCCAGGAATTCGCGCTCATGGTCGAGCATGCCGGAATGACCCCGGCCGAAGCGATCGCGTCCGCCACCACCGGCGCCGCCAGGCTGCTCGGCATGGAGCGGGAGATCGGCCGGATCGCGCCGGGCTATTCGGCCGACCTGATCGCGGTCACCGGCGATCCGCTGCGCGACGTTCGCACGCTGGAACATGTCGATTACGTCATGGTCCGCGGGGTGACGATCCGATGACGGGGCAGGTCGGCGATCCCGGCGCCCTCTACCGGATGCAGATCGGCGCCTGGGTGAAGGACCGGATGAAGCGGTCGCCCAACACCTTCCAGATCCCGGCCCAGGGCCTCGACATCTTCGTGGTGCGCGATTTCCTCGGCAAGGCGGAGTGCGACCAGGTGATCGAGAAGATCGATCAGGACCGAGTCCCCTCCGGCCTACTTGCGGCCACCGCCGATCCGGAGTTCCGGACCAGCGAAAGCTGCAACCTGCGCCTCGCCGACCGGATCAACCAGGTGGTGGAAGCCAAGATCAATGCGCTCACCGGCATCCGGCCGACCCAGGGCGAGACCATTCAGGGCCAGCGCTACGCGGTCGGCCAGCAGTTCAAGCCGCACCACGATTTCTTCTACAAGTCCGAACCTTATTGGCCGGAGCAGGAGAAAAGCGGCGGCCAGCGCACCTGGACGGCGATGGTGTTCCTGAACGAGCCCGAAGCGGGCGGCCAGACCTATTTCCCCAAGGCCAACGTCCGGGTCACGCCGCGCACCGGCAACCTCCTCCTCTGGAACAACCTCGACGCCTATGGCGAGCCCAACCCGTATTCGCTGCACACCGGCATGCCGGTGGAGGCGGGCACCAAATACGTCATCACCAAATGGTACCGGGAGCGCGACTGGAGCTGGTGGAAGATGAACAACGCCAAGCCGCCGGGGAGCTGATCGGCGGCACCGGCAGGCATGGCGCTTGCGGCCCGGCGCTTCTTCTCCCTAGGGTGCGGGAAACCGCTCTTTCGGGGGACTTCATGAACCGCACTTCGCTCGCCGCCGCCTCCCTGCTCGCCCTCGCCATCGCCGGGTGCGCGCGAACCGGCGCCCCGGTCGAGGTTGCGGCCGCATCCGCCCCGCCCGTCGCCGCCGCCGCACCGGTGGCGCCGGCCGAGAACGAGGGCGCCCGCCTGGCAAGGCTCTTCGCGGAAAGCGACGAGGCCGAGCTCAAGCGCAATCCGCTCGGCGCCCTGTTCCGCGGCGACATGCGCTACGCCGACCGCATCGGTGATTTCATCACCGACGAATGGTACGCCGGCGAGAAAGCCGCGGCGCAGGGCGATCTCGCCCGGCTCGCCGCCATCGACCGCGCGAAGCTCAACGCCACCGACCGGATCGCCTACGACGTCTTCAAGCTGCAGCTCGAGGACGGCCTCAAGAACTTCGCGCCCGAATTGCTCGCCGTCACCAAGGTGCGCCCGCTCAACCATTTCTCCGGCTTCCACACCTTCTACCCGACCTTCGCCTCCGGCCAGGGCGCGGCGCCGTTCAAAACGGTCGAAGACTATGAGAACAATCTCAAGCGCCACGCCGATTACGTCCGCTACCACGACCGCGCCATCGGCCGCTTTCGCGAAGGCATGGCGAGCGGCGTCTTCGAGACCAAGCTCACCATCCAGAACGTGATCGACCAGCTCGATCTCCAGCTCCGGGAGAAGCCGGAAGACTCGCCCTTCTTCCGCCCGGCGCTGAACTTCCCCGAAAGCTTCAGCGACGCCGACAAGACGCGCCTGCGCGCCGCCTACGCCGCCTCGGTCCGGAACGACATCTACCCGGTCTACACCCGCCTCCGCGACTTCCTGCGCACCGACTACCTGCCCAGGGCGCGCACCGGCGTCGGCCTCGTCCACATGAAGGGCGGCGCCGCGCTTTACGCCCGCCTGATCGAGAGCACGACCACGCTCCCCCTCACCGCCGACGAAATCCATACCCTCGGCCTTTCCGAAGTCGCCCGCATCCGCGGCGAGATGGAAGCAATCCGCCGCCGAGTCGGCTTCAAGGGCACGCTCGCCCAATTCTTCGAGCACCTGCGCTCCGACCCCAAGTTCCGCCCCGCCTCCGCCGAATGGCTGAAAGAGGAATTCTACCGCATCGGCAAAAAGGTCGACGCCCGCATCGGCGAGCAATTCTCAACCCTCCCCAAGACCCCGCTCGAAATCCGCGCCGTGGAGCCGTTCCGTGAGAAAACCGCGGCCGGCGGCTCCTACCAGGGCGGCACCCCCGACGGTTCGCGCCCCGGCGTCTTCTACTACAACGCCTACGACCTGCCCTCGCGCTCCACCTTCGGCACGGAGACCCTCTACCTCCACGAAGGCGCGCCCGGGCACCATTTCCAGATCAGCCTCGCCCAGGAAAACGCCGCCCTTCCCCCCTTCATGCGCTTCGGCGGCAACACCGCCTTCGCCGAGGGCTGGGCGCTCTACGCCGAAACCCTTGGGCCGGAGCTCGGCTTCTTCACCGATCCCTACCAGCGCTTCGGCCACCTCGACGACGAGATGCTGCGCGCCATGCGCCTGGTGGTCGACACCGGCATCCACGCCAAGGGCTGGGGCCGCGACCAGGCGATCGCCTACATGCTCTCCAACTCCGGCATGGGCCGCACCGACGCCACCGCCGAGGTCGAGCGCTACATCGCCATCCCCAGCCAGGCGCTCGCCTACAAGATCGGCGCCCTCACCATCCAGCGCCTGAAAGCCAAGGCCAAAGCCGAACTCGGCCCCCGCTTCGACCCCCGCGCCTTCCACGAACAGGTGCTGAACACCGGCGCCCTCCCGATGGCGGTGCTGGAACGCAAGATCGAAGACTGGATCGCCGCCACCAAAGCGTAAGCGCCGGAGCGGGGGCGAGGGGAGGAGGGGCGGCCACCGCGCGCCGCTCCTCCCGCCCCGCTCAAGAATGGTCGCGCGCCCACTGCGCCTCCCTCTCCGCCGCCCGCTTCTCCCGGTCCGCTTTCTCCCGCGCGTAGGTGTAAGCGAGCGGATCCTCCATCATCGGCACCGCGTCGGGAGAAACCGGCCCGTATCCCTTCGGCACCAGCTCGCCCTCCACCGTCATCCCGCAGCCCGCGTGGATCTGCCGCCGCCGCAAGGCGTGCATCTTGCGCAGCAGCCGCTCCACCGTTTCCTCCTTCCGCGCCTCGTCCTCCACCTCGCGCTCGTCCTCCAGTTCCTTGCGGAGAGCCGCGATCTGCTCCGGCGTAGCCCCGCCGCCGCGCCCGTATTTCGCCGGGTCCGCGGCCGCCATCAGCGTCTTCAGCATCGCGTCGGAGGGCTTGATCCGCTCCTCCACCACCTTCCCCTTGCGGATGATCTTGGTGGGCGCGCCTTCCACCGCCCGCATCCAGGCGATCGCCTCCAGCGGCCCCCGCGCCTTGACCCGCGCCAGCTTGCACGCCGCGTCGAAGGCCGGCCGGAACCGCCGGTGCCGCGACACCGACGTGGTGGAGATATCCGCCACCCGGCACGCATCCGTCACGCACCCCGATTTCTCCAGCTCGGCGAGA
>DASWMM010000044.1:0-5789 GCA_036399755.1 Allosphingosinicella sp. | reverse complement strand
ACCGCTTCGGCAATTACGGAGTCGTCGGCTTCCTCGACGCCGGCCAGGTCTATGAGAGCCAGAGCCCGCGCCTCTCCGACATGCGCTTCGGCGTCGGCATAGGCGGTCGGCTCTACACCAATTTCGGCCCGCTGCGCGCCGACGTCGCCATGCCGATCGGCCGCCGCAAGGGCGAATCGCGCTTCGCCGTCTACGTCTCGATCGGCCAGGCCTTCTAGATGGCGACGGCGGCCGAACCCGCACCCCACGTGCCGCGCGGCCGCCAGCGCGCCCGGACCGCCGCCAAATGGACCGGCGTGGGCCTGATCGCCATCGTCGTCGCGATCGGCCTCTTCTTCGTCTGGCTGAACTCGTCGCTCGGCCACCGCTATGTCGTTCGGCAGATCAACAATCTGGAAATGGCCTCGGGGCTCGACATCGACGTGCAGCGCATCGAAGGATCGCTGTTCGGCGAGCTCAAGGTCTACGGTCTGACGCTGAAGGATCCCAAGGGCACCTTCTTCGCCGCGCCCGAAGCGACGCTCGACTGGCGGCCGCTTTCCTACTTCAAGAACCATATCGACATCAAAAAGCTGAGCATCACGCAGGCGCGGCTGTACCGCCTGCCGGAGCTCAAGCCGGGCGATCCGGACGCGCCGATGCTGCCCGATATCGACATCGACGTGACCCGATTCGAAGTCGGCAAGATCATGGTCGATCCGGGCGTCACCGGATACCGCCACCTGCTCGGCCTCAGCGGCAAGGCGAAGATCGCCGACGGGCGGGCGCAGGTCGCGCTCGATGCGGGCGCGCTCAACGCGCCGGGGATTCCGGGCGGCGACAAGCTGGTGCTCCGCATCGATGCCGAGCCCGAGGCGAACAAGCTGGCGCTCGGCGTGGGGGTCACGGCGCCGGCCAACGGTTTCGTCTCCGGCCTGACCGGGATCAAGCAGCCGCTCGCCGCTTTGGTCACCGGATCGGGCACCTGGAAGGATTGGAACGGCCGCGCCCGGGCGCAGCTTGCCGGCAAGCAGTTCGCCAACCTCACCATCGGCGCCAAGGATGGGCGCTGGAGCTTTGCCGGGCCGCTGTCGCCGGGGCTGGTCCTCGCTGATGGTCCCGCCAAGCGGCTGCTCGGCGACGTGCAGCTCAACCTGACCTCCGGCTGGGCGAACCGCCGCGCCGACATGAAGCTTCGCCTCAACTCGTCCGCGCTCGCGCTTGCGGTGGAAGGGCTTGCCGACCTGGGCCAGAACAAGTTCGAGAATCTCAAGGTCGCCGGCCGCTTGCTCCAGCCGGGCGCCGTGGCGCCGGGCCTCACCGCGCGCGACCTGCGCGTCGAGGCGGTGCTCAACGGCGCCTTTGCGACGCCGTTCGTCGCCTACAACGTCCGCGCCGGCGCGGTCGGCTTCAACGGCACCGTGCTGGAAGGCTTCGCAAGCCGCGGCAGGGCCAAGATCGAAACCGACCGGATGCGAATCCCGGTGTCGGCAACCGCGCGGCGCATCACCGGCCTCGACCCTTCCGTGGGCGGTCTGCTCACCAACGTGTCGGTGAACGGCACAGTATTTGTCAGCGGCACCAGGATCGTTTCCGACGACCTCAAGATTCGCTCCGACCGGCTGAACGCAACGGTGGTAATGGCCGCCGATACCGCGCGCGGCCAGTACCGCTTCGGGATCAACGGCACGGTCAACAATTATCGTCTGCAGGGCATCGGCCTCATGGACATCACCACGAACATGGACGTGGTGACCTCGGCCGGCGGCTTCGGGCTGAGCGGGCGGGTGGCGATCCGAACCAAGCAGATCGAAAACGCTTCGGCGCGCGACTTCCTTGGCGGCAATGCGACGCTGTCGGCCCGGGTGCGGCTGAACCCGGCGGGCGACGTGCTGCTGGAAGACATCAAGCTCAATTCGCCGGGGCTTCGGATCACCTCCGGGCGCGGCACATGGGCGCCGAACGGCAGCATAAACTTCCGGGTGGCGGGCGTGTCGCGGGCCTACGGGGCGCTTGCGGTGGTGGTCACCGGCACGGTGGACCGGCCGCAGGTCCAGCTTCGCGCCGCCAATCCCGGCTTCGGCATTGGCCTGCGCGACGTCTCGGCGACAATTCGCGCGGTGGCCGGCGGGTACCGGATCAACGCCACCGGCCAGTCGCAATATGGGCCGTTCACCGCCGACGTGACCCTGCTTCAGGGCCGCACCTTGACCGTGGACATCCACCGCCTGCTGTTCGCCGGCATGACCTTCACCGGCCGCGTCTCGCAGACCGCAGCCGGCCCCTTCGCGGGCCTCCTCAACGTCACCGGCCAGGGCATCGACGGCCAAATCCGCCTCGCCGCCGAGGGCCGCTACCAGCGCGCCGACGTCAATGCGCGCGCCCTCAATGCGCAGATCCCCGGCGACACGCCGATCCAGATCGGGCGCGCCTTGGTGCAGGCGACGGTGATACTCTACCCGGATGCGCCGCACGTCGTTGGCGATGCGCAGTTCGAGGGGGTTCGTTCGAACAACTTCTTCCTCGCCCGCGGCCGCGCAAAGGCGGATTATCGCGGCGGCCGCGGCACCGCGCAGATCTTCGCGGAAGGCTCGAGCGGCGTTCCGTTCCGCATCGGCGCCAACGTTGCGCTGACGCCCGAGCTGATCCGCGCCAACCTCCAGGGCGAGGTCAACCGCATTCCCTTCCGCCTCGCCCGACCCGCCGAGGTGCGCAAGGCCGGCGGCAATTGGCAGCTTTCGCCCACCCAAATCGTCCTGCCGCAGGGCAATGTACTGCTCGCCGGCCGCTACGGCAGCGCTGGAATGGTGGTCCAGTCGCGCCTCAAGGACTTCGATCTTTCGGTGCTGAACGCCTTTGCGCCGACCATGGGCGTGTCGGGCAAGGTCAGCGGCAGCATCGACTTCGCCCAGGCCGCCGGCGCCGCCTTCCCGCGCGCCGACGCCCGCCTCAACGTTTCCGGCTTCAGCCGCACCGGCATCGCTACCCGCTCCCCGCCGGTGGATCTTGCCGTCGTTGGCGAGCTTCGTCCGGAAGGCGCATCGCTCAACGCCGTTATCCGCCGCGGCGGCAACGCCATCGGCCGAATTCAGGCGCGCCTTCAGCCGACCGGTTCCGGCACGTGGATGCAGCGCCTGATGGCCGCGCCTCTGGTCGGCGGCGTCCGCTATAACGGCCCCGCCGAGGTGCTGTGGTCGTTCAGCGGACAGACTACCCGGCAGCTCTCCGGCCCGATCGGCGTCGCCGCGGATTTCAGCGGCCGGGTGCAAAGCCCGCAACTCACCGGCATCGTCCGCGCCAACAACCTCATCTTCACCGACGAGACCTATGGCACTCGAATCACCAGCCTTGGCGTCCAAGGCCGCTTCAACAATTCGACGCTGGAGCTGACCCGGATTTCCGGCAAGGCGGGCAGCGGTACGATCGAGGGCAGCGGCACGGTCGGCTTCGCGGCCACGTCTGGCTACCCCATCGACATCAAGCTCAAGCTCGCCAATGCGCAGCTCGCGCGCAGCGACAATATCGGCGCAACGGTGACCGGCGACATCAACGTCACCAACAGCCGGGCCAACGGCGCGCTGATCAGCGGCGACCTCAATATTCCGAACCTGCGCTACCAGATCATCCGCCAGGGCGCCGCCCAGGTGATCGAGCTTGCCGGCGTCCGCCGCAAGGGCGATCCGCTGCCCCCGGCTGGCGGCGTCGAGGAGACCGGCACGCCCAGCATCTGGAAGCTCGACCTGCGCGTGCGGGCCGACAACCAGCTCTTTATCTCGGGCATGGGCCTCGAATCCGAATGGAAAGCGGATCTGCGGGTGCGCGGCACGTCGGCCACGCCGGAGATCACCGGCGAGGCGGAATTGCTCCGCGGCACCTACAGCTTCTCCGGCCGCCGTTTCGAGGTGACGCGCGGCAACATCGTCTTCACCGGCGGCCGCACGTTCAATCCGCGAATCGATCTGGTCGCCACCTCGGAGATCGAGGGCGTCGACATCAGCATCGTCGTCTCCGGCACCGCGACCGCCCCGCAGATCGCCTTTACCTCCAACCCGGGCCTGCCGCAGGACGAAATCTTGTCGCGAATCCTGTTCGGCGGGTCGGTGAGCGAGATTTCGGCGCTTCAGGCGGTGCAGCTTGCCTCCTCGCTCAATGCCCTCCGCGGCGGGGGCGGCGGCTTGAACCCGCTCGGCAAGCTGCGCTCGGCGACCGGCCTCGATCGCCTGCGCGTCCTCGGCGCGGACGAGACCACGGGGCGCGGCACCGCGGTGGCAGCCGGCTTCTACATCTCGAACGACATCTATCTGGAGCTGATCACCGACGCGCGGGGCTTCACCGCCACGCAGATCGAAGTGGCGCTGTCCAAGGCGCTCAGCGTCCTCTTCCAGGCAGGTTCGCAGGGCACGTCGAGCCTCAACGTCCGCTACCGCAAGCAATATTGAGCCGGCGGATCAGCCGGTCCGAATAGCGCAATGGATTGGCACCAGGTCAAATTGTGGGTCTCGGGCGCGAGCGGCCTCGATATGGATGCGCTGCATGTCCATGTCGGCGTGCTTGCGCAGGTGGCGGTCGCCGTTCTGCTGAGGAAGCGGCTGTCGAGCCCGTGGCCCTGGCTTGCCGTTGCGGCGGCGGCGCTCGCCAATGAAGCCTATGATTTCCACTATGAGATTTGGCCGACGCGCTGGCAGCAGTTCCTTGAGAGCGTGAAGGACGTGTGGAACACGATGCTCCTGCCCACCGTCATCCTGCTCATTGCGCGGTTTGCCCCCGGGCTGTTTGCCGCCCCCTTAGTTGCCGATGCGGGTGAGGCGGGCGAAAGCGGGGGCAAGGCCGGGGAATAGCCTCAGCGCCGGCATCAGCAGCGCGCGCGGCACCGGCCGCTCCGCCGATCGCCGCAAGGCTTCCGCGAGGCCGACCGGGCGGCGCGCCCTGTTTGAAAAGGCGCTCTGGAAAGCGGGCGCCGGGTCGCCGGCAAGCACCGCCTCGGCAGCGGCGATGCCGCTTTCCAGCGCAATCGCCACGCCGTCGCCCGCCAGGGAGGCGATCACCGCCGCCTGATCGCCGACGCGATAGACCTGTGCCTCGGTGCCCTTTGCCCGCCAGCCATAGGGGACGCCGGCAACCGCGCTCCACGGGGTGAGCGCGCCTGCCTTCAGCCGGCGGCCGAGCACCGGCACTTCGTCACCAAGCTCCGCGAGCAGCGGCTCGACTCCGCCGGCCGACTTGAGCCGGGCGCGGGAGACGGAGAGGCAGAGGTTGGCGGTGCCGTCCTCCTGAAGCAGCGCGCCCGCGTAGCCGCCGTCGAACAGGTGAAGCTCGATAGTGCCTTCCAGGTCCGCCGCGCCCGGCACCGAAGCGCGCAGACCGAGCGGCGCTTCGGCAAGATCCGCGCCGCGCTCGGCGCCGCGCAGTTCGTGCTTGCCGGTGGCGATCAGCAAGGCCTCGCCCTGCAATTCCTCGCCATCCTCCAACCGAAGAGTGCGCGAGGGGAGGTCGGCGGCCCGCATGGCGCGCCCGCGCAGCAGCTCGGCGCCTCCTGCCACGGCGGCGTCCTGCAGGGCGGTGTCGAGGGTGCGGCGGGAGAGACCCACGGCTGCATGGGGCAGGGGGGCTTCGAACGTCGCCCGGCCCGTGGCGAGCCGCAAGCGGGTGATCGGCCTGGCGCCGAGGCTGGCGGCATCCACACCCAGCCGCTCCAGCGCGCCGAGTGCATCCCAGCCGAGGAAGCCGCCGCACACCACGTCGCGCGGACCGTCGCTACGCTCGACCAGCACGGCGCGCACGCCGCCCGCCGCCAGCCGGATCGCCGCGGC
>DASWMM010000043.1:0-4871 GCA_036399755.1 Allosphingosinicella sp. | reverse complement strand
TTTATTGCGCGGGAATGCGCGGGTCTGATCGCCGGGACCAACGACCTTGCCGCCGATCTGGGGATTCCGGCGGGTGCGGGGCGGGCCGGGCTGCTGCATGCGCTGCAGACGATCGTGGTGGCGGCGCGCGCGGCGAAGCTGCCGGCCTTCGATGGGGTGTACAACCGGTTGGAGGACACCGAGGGCTTGGAGGCGGAGTGCCGGGAGGGGCGCAGCTTCGGCTTTGACGGCAAGACGATCATTCACCCGAACCAGCTCGAAACGGCGAACCGGATTTTCGGGCCGAGCGACGAGGAAGTGGATGCGGCGCGCCGCCTGGTTGCGGCGGCGACGGGCGGCGCGGAACGGTTCGAGGGGCGGATGATCGAGGCCATGCACGTGGAGGAGGCGCGCAGGCTCCTTTCCCGCGCCCGCGCCTGAGCCAAGCTTCAGGCGTACCAGAAGGGCGAGCGTTTTGCCCAGACCGTGCCGGGATAGCGGGCGTGGAGGAGCTGGAAAGATCGCTTGCCGAGCCCGTTGGACTCGCCGCCCCAGCGTGAGACCCGGATCAGGCGATAGAGAAGCTCCGGCACGCGCGGATCGCGCGGGTTGGCGCGGGCATGGTGGAGCGCCGTCTCCCACAGTGTCGGTATCGGCGCGTCCGCCTCCACCATCTCCCCATTCCCGCCGTTGTAATAGGGTTCGGTGCCAAAGGCGGCGCGTTCGCGGCGGGCTTCGGCCTCGCCCGCCGCAACAAAGGCCGGGGCGTGCAGCGGAAAGGCGCCGAGCCCGCATTTGTTCTGGCAGGTCAGGTCCTCGACGGCGGGGCCTTCGTTCCAGCCATCGTTCAGATAGGCTTTGGCCCCGCGGAAGCCGCTCTGGGCGGGGCGAACGGCAGGCGGCAGGATGCGGAACTGTGTCCAATAGCCGCGGAACTCGCGGATCGTGCCGGTGGGGCGGGTGAAGCCGATGAGATCGGTGCGCAGGCCGGGGAGCTTGGCCAAAGCGACGGCAATCGCGAAGCGCTTGGCGGGGGCGGGGCGGGTGGAGGCGATGGCCTGCCAATCGGCCCCCAATTGCGGGAGGAGGGCGGTGAGATCGCGGGCGAAGGCGTCAATCAGGCTCCGGTTCTCAAGCTGCACGGCGCGGGCAAAGCCGGTGAGCGCGAGATCGAGGCGAATGTCGCGGGGCAAAGCCCGGTCCCGCGACACAATGAGGCGTTGGGCGAGCGGCAGCCGATCGATCAGCGCCGCCGCGTCGGCGCCGATCCCGACCCAGTGATCCCCGACCCGGGCCGCGCCCTCGATCCAACGAAAATCGTCGTCGCCGCACTCCGCCTCGGGCGCGGCGCAATAAGCGCGGCGGACCGACAGGCGCGCGAGATCGTGGAGATCGGAAGCGACCTGGGTGCGGGCGGCGGTGAGGATGTTGCGCTCGCCAAGGGTGAGGTCGGTTCGGGCGAGGAGGGAGTCGAGACGGCGGCGGGTCTCCGCCTCGTCGGCGCTCGCCATCGTCAGGCGCAGGCGGTGAAAGGCGGCGCCGAGCGCGCCGGGGGCGGCTTCGGGGATCTGGACGGAGGCCTTGAGCAGGGCCGGGGTGGCGGCGTCCCCCGGCTCGGCAATGCTGAGCGCGGCGAGCAGCCAGGCGCGGTCGCCGGTTGAGCGCCAATGGCCAAGGGCGCGGGCGAGGGCGGGCGCGCGGTCGTCCCATTGCAGAACCCGGATCCACTCGGCCGGCTGCGGCCGCCGCCCGCGGGAGTCGGCGAGGCTCAGATAATCCTTGAGCATCGGCGCGACCCGCTCGGGCGGCGTTTCGCCCGAGAGCGCGCCGTCAAGTTCGCGTAAGTATTCGGCGGGCCTTTGGCGGTAATCGAGGACGCCCAGGAGCTTGACCACTTCTTGGCGGCCGAACGTGCCCTCCGACGCGGCGGCGAGCGTGGCGATCAGCGTGCGGGCGTCGGCGAACCCTTGCGCGGTCGGGCGGGCCTGCGTTTCGCGCAGGGTGGCGCGCAACTGAAGGTAGAGGGCCTTGGGCTGCCAGGGCGAGGCCCTGTCGCGTGAAATGACGCCGAAGCGCTGCGCCGCCTCCGCGAAGCGGTTGTCGTACAGGGCGAAGGCGGCCTCCTGATAGGCGCGGTCGGCGCGCAGCCAGGCGGGGGCATTTGCGGGCAGCGCCGGGAGGGTCACGCCTTCGCGGCTGCAGGCGGCGAAGACATTGTCCTGGGTAAGCAGCCATGCCTTTACCGCTGGCGAGCGGACGCCGTGGGCGGCGATCCGGTTGCGCAGGGTTTCGGTGGCAAGATCGAAGGCGTCGTTGAAGCAATTGGGGACGGAACGGTAATCGTCGCCGGGGCGGTCGGTGGAAATCCAGAACTCCGAAGCGGGAACGCCGGGCACGGCCTCCCGCGCCCTGAGCCACGCATAGGAGCCGCCGTCGGGATCGTATTCACGCAGCGTGTCGCAGCAGGGGATGGCGAGGGCAGCGCCCGCTTCCTCGCCGACGCGCTGGTTGTGAAGCAGGCGCCAGTCGGCGAACAGCAGGCCGTCGCCGGCAGTGCGCAGAACGATGCCGAGGCGGCCCCGGTAATGGCGCGCCCGTTCCGGCGCGGTGCCCCCTTTGGAGTCGATGTAAAGGGCGCGCGGTTCGGGGCCTCCCGAGCCCAAAGCAGGCTGCGCGCACAGGGTGGCCGCTGCCGCCAGTGCCGCGATTGCGCCCGCTTTTCCCCTCATCGCCAGCCCTCCACCATCCGCCGCGCGCCTTTGAAATCGTTCTCCGTCCAACTGCGCGGGTTGAACAGGTAGACGCGCCGGCCCGGCGGGGCCCGAACCATCGGGGAATCGGTTGAAATGCCCAGCGCGCTTCGGCAGCGAGGATTGCGAAAATCGCGGCCCTGCGCCAGCCGTTTCTTGAGGTGTTCGCCGGCTTCGCGCATCCGGAACAGCATGGGGACGATTTCGTCCACGGGGGCGGCGGCGAGCCAGTCTTCGGTGTCGCACCAGGAGGCAAGGGCGGTCATCGACAGAGTGGTGCCTTTGGGCAAGCCGGCGCGGACGTCGGCGAGGAGATCGAGCAGCATCGGGCGCTGCGATTCGAGCACTTCGAAATCGACCTGCACGCGCCTGGCGGGGACGACCTGGGCGTAATGGAGGACGGCGTCGGCGGTTCGGCGGCGGAGCTCGGGCGTCCAGAGTGGCCGGCGCAGAGGATCGATCTGGACGTGGACCAGAACGGTGGCCGGCGGCGCGGCGGTTTTCAGCGGAAAGCGGCGACCCCGCGCGAGGAGGCGATCGCCGGAGATTTCGAGAAAGCCGGTCTGGAGCGCGATCTCGGCCGCGCCGGCGGCGAAGCGCAAGTCCTCGGGGCGCTCCCACGCCCAGAGGATGAGGGCGGAAGGCGGCGCCGGCTCGGCCTTGCGGCACGAGGCGGCGGCGGCGAGGCAGAGGAGGAGGGCGAGGAAACTGCGCACCCGGCGAGTGTCCGCTGCCCGGCGCGGCTTGGCAAATGCTTCGTTCCTTGCCATGGGCGAATATGGCCGACCACAAGCGCAACGATATTCGTCTCGGACTGACGTTCGACGATGTTCTCCTTCAGCCCTGCGAATCCTCCGTGCTGCCCAGCCAGGCAGACACGCGGACCCGGGTGACCCGGGAGATTTCGCTCAACATTCCCATTCTTTCGGCGGCGATGGATACGGTGACGGAGGCCGACATGGCGATCGTCATGGCGCAGCTTGGCGGCATGGGGGTGCTTCACCGCAACATGGAGCCGGACGAGCAGGCGGCGGCGGTGCGGGCGGTGAAGCGGTTCGAGAGCGGCATGGTGGTCAACCCGATCACCATGACGGCGGAGCAGACGCTGGCCGATGCGCTGGCGCTGATGAAGCAGCACCGGATTTCGGGCATTCCGGTGACGGACGCGCAGGGGCGGCTTGCCGGAATTCTGACCAACCGCGACGTGCGCTTCGCCGAGAACCCGCGGCAGCCGGTGTCCGAGCTGATGACCCGCGAGAACCTCATCACCGTGCAGCCGGGGGTGACTCAGGACGAGGCCAAGCGGCAGCTTCACCAGCACCGGATCGAGAAATTACTGGTGGTGGACGAGGGCCGGCGTGTGGTCGGGCTGATTACGGTCAAGGATATCGAGAAAGCGGTGACGTACCCGGACGCGACCAAGGATGCGGCGGGGCGGCTTCGGGTGGCGGCGGCGACCACGGTGGGCGACAAGGGCTTTGCGAGGAGCGAGGCTTTGGTCGACGCGGAGTGCGACCTGATCGTGATCGACACGGCCCACGGCCATAACCGCGACGTCTCGGCGGCGGTGGAGCGGGTGAAGAAGCTTTCCAATTCGGTGCAGGTGGTGGCAGGCAATGTCGCGACCGCCGAAGCGACGCGGGCGCTGATCGGCGCGGGCGCGGATGCGGTGAAGGTGGGCATCGGGCCGGGCTCTATTTGCACCACCCGGATCGTCGCAGGCGTCGGCGTGCCGCAGCTCACCGCGATCATGGATGCGGCGGAGGAAGCGGAGAAATCGGGCGTGCCGATCATTGGCGATGGCGGTTTGCGGACCAGCGGGGACATCGCCAAGGCGCTCGCCGGCGGGGCTTCGGCGGTGATGGTGGGGTCGCTACTGGCGGGTACCGAGGAAGCGCCGGGCGAGACGTTTTTGTACCAGGGGCGTGCGTTCAAATCCTATCGCGGCATGGGCTCGGTGGGGGCGATGGCGCGCGGATCGGCGGATCGGTATTTCCAGCAGGACATCAAAGACCAGCTCAAGCTGGTGCCGGAGGGGATCGAAGGGCAGGTCGCCTTCAAGGGGCCGGCGCGGGACATCATTCATCAACTGGTCGGCGGCGTGAAAGCGGCGATGGGCTATACGGGAGCACAGACGCTGAC
>DASWMM010000042.1:0-3225 GCA_036399755.1 Allosphingosinicella sp. | reverse complement strand
AGCCCCTCCGACACGAGGGAGATCGCGACATCGGCCACTTCGCCGGGCGAGAGATCCTTGTCCCAGATGCCGTAGCGCATGCCGAGGAACACGCTCATCCCGATCAGCGCCCAGGCGCGCGGCTCGTCGGCGCCGTCGCTGATCTCGCCGCGAGTCCGCGCGCCCGAGAGGTTGCGGCGGTAGGCGTCGGCGAAGGTGAGGTAATGCTCGCGATAGGCGTCGTGGGCGACGAACTGCGCTTCCTCGATGATCCGGTAAAGCTCGGGGTGCTTGCGGACGAAGGCAATGAACGCCTCCAGGCCCATCCGTTCCGCCGCCATCCGGTCCGGCGCGTCCTTGACGGCTACGGCGACATGGGCGCGGGTGGCGCGGCTCATCTCCTTGACCAGCGCCCGGAACACCTCCTCCTTGGAGCCGAAATAGGTGTAGAATGTGCCGAGCGCGACGCCGGCGCGCTGGGTGATCCCGGTGATCGCCGCGTCATGATAGCCGCGCTCGCCGAACTCGCCGGATGCCGCGTCGATCAGCCGGCGCAGCGTCTTGCGGCCGCGTTCGGTGCGCGGCTCCTTGTCGCCCGCCGCGGCGGCGGCTTCGTTCAAAAACGGCATTGCGATCCTCCCCAGGGGCGCAAAACTGAACCCGTTTTCAGGCTGGGGCAAGCGGCGCGTTTAGCGTTCGTTAGGCGGCGCCCGTTAGACTGCGCGCATGAGCCGCCAGACCGTCCCCTTCGCCTACGGCACCGCCGACGCCGGCGGCGAGATCGCCCAGCTTCGCCAGGTGCTTGCGCTGGTGGAGGAGCTTGCCGGCACGGGCGCGCCGCCCGCGGCCACCGATCTGGACGAAGCCGCGCGGATCAGCGGCGCCTACGAAAGCGCCCTGCCCGTCGTCCAGCGCCGCTTCGACCAGGAAGCCGCGCGTACCGCCCGCTGGGCGACGGCGGGGATCGAAGCGCTGGTCACGTTGGGTGAGCGGGGCTGGCCGGTGAAGCCCGCCGCCGCCCGGCTGGCGCAGGAGCTGCGCAAGTCCCTCGCGGAACTGCGCGACATCGTTTCCGCCTAGGTTTCGGCGGGGGGAGGCTTCGGCCACTCCTTGATGCGGATGTCGCGCTGCGGGAAGGGCAACTCGATCCCGTTCTCCGCGAACGATATCCAGAGCGCGTTGAGGATTTCCGAGCGGACGTTGCCCACGCCGGCCTCCGGATCGCCGATCCACACCAATATCTCATGATCGACGCTGCTCTCGCCGAAGGCGCGGAGCCACACCCGCGGCGCCGGCGCCTTGAGCACCCGCTCGGACCCCGCCGCCGCCTCGATCATCAGCTTCTGGGCAAGCGCAAGGTCGCAGCCATAGGCGACGCCCACCGGGATATGCACCCGCACGTCCCGGCTCGAATAGGACCAGTTCTCGACCTCCTGGGTCATCAAATTCTCGTTCGGAATGAGATGCTCCTTGCCGTCGCGTGTGACGATGGAGACGGCGCGCACGCCGATCTTGGTGACATGGCCGAACGTGTCGCCGACCACGATCACGTCGCCGGGCTTCACCGACCGGTCCATCAGCAGGATGATCCCGGCGATGAGATTGCCGAAGGTCTTCTGCAGCCCGAAGCCCACCGCCAGGCCGAACGCGCCCGAGAAGACGGCGAAGGCGGTGAGATCGATGCCGAGAACGTCGATGCCGATAAAGAAGGCGGCAATGATGATGGCGATCGCCGACAGCTTCTGAGCCAGGAGCTGCTGGGTCGGATCGAGGCCGGAGGCGCGGCGGATCGAGTGGCTCACGACCCGATTGAGCAGCTTCACGATTGCGTAGAGCGCAAGCGCGGTCAGCACGAACTGGGTAACGGTGAGCAGCGAGACGCGCGTGGCACCCGCGTTGAAGCCGGCTTTATCCAGCGTCTCGGTGATCGGCCTGAGCCCACCGACGGAGCGCGCAAGCAGTCCGACGAATGTCACGCCGGAAAGCAGATACGCAATCCAGCGCGGCATTTGCAGGCCGCGGATCAGGCCACGGACGAGTAAGGCGGTGGAGGCGGCGAGCCCCAGTCCGATCACAAAGGCGGCAAGCGTTCGCCATTCATCGACATTGAGGATGACTGTGAGGAGCAGCGCCAGCACCAGGTAGCGCGACAGGCCGCACATCCGCCCCGCAAGCCCCTCGGCGCGGGCACCGGCGCGATGCTCCCAGAAGCGGGCGAGCTTCGGGCCGATCCAGAGAGAGACGAGGTAGGCGACGCCCCAGGCGAGCGCTACCGCGCCCAACGCGGCGCCCGCCGACATCCAGTCGGCGTAAGCGGGCCAGGCAACGCCGAGCCCTTCGAACGCGCCCCTCACCCGGCAGCCCCGTAGCGGGCGAGCCCTTCGGCAAGATCCTCGATCAAATCGTCGACGTCCTCCAGGCCGATATGGAGCCGCACCAGCGGCCCTTCCGCCTGCCAACGCGTCGCGGTGCGAATCCGCCCCGGATCGGCCGGCAGGGCAAGGCTCTCGAACCCGCCCCAGCTATAGCCGATCCCGAAGTGCGCAAGGCCGTCCACCAACGCGGCCCGCTCCGCCTCGCCGCCGCCGTTCAGGGTGAAAGCGAACAGGCCCGAGGCGCCGCGGCAGTCGCGCGCCCAATGTTCGTGCCCGGGGCAAGACGGCAAAGCCGGATGAAGCACCCGCGCCACCTGCGGCTGTTCGGCAAGCCAATGCGCAACCTTCAAGGCACTCTCGCCATGCTGTTTCAGGCGAACGCCGAGCGTGCGCAGGCCCCGCAGCGCGAGCCAGCAATCGTCAGGCGATGCGGTCTGCCCGAAGACGCGGCCTTGCTTGTCCAGCCGGTCCAGCCACTCCGGCCCGACGGTCACCGAGCCGAGCATCACATCGG
This sequence comes from Allosphingosinicella sp., assembly GCA_036399755.1. GTDB lineage: Bacteria > Pseudomonadota > Alphaproteobacteria > Sphingomonadales > Sphingomonadaceae > Allosphingosinicella. The sequence continues at coordinate 357 of DASWMM010000042.1, read as the reverse complement.
CATGGCCGACGATATATTTGGTGCAGGCGAGGATCGCGAAATCCACGCCCGCCTCAAGCGCCGGGAACAGCAAGGGCGTCGCCCAGGTGTTGTCGAGCAGGGTGACGAGCCCGCGCGCCTTTGCGACCTCGCACATGCCGGGAACGTCCTGCACCTCGAAGGTCAGCGAACCGGGGCTTTCCAGGAACAGCGCCCGGGCCCTGTCGCCGATCAGCGCCTCGATGCCGCGCCCGATCAGCGGATCGTAGTAACGGGTCGCGATGCCCAGCGGGGCAAGCACCTCGTCGCAGAACATCCGCGTCGGCCCATAAGCGCTGTCCACCATCAGCAGTTCGTCGCCGGGTTTGAGCACCGTCA
>DASWMM010000041.1:0-1777 GCA_036399755.1 Allosphingosinicella sp. | reverse complement strand
CCGGTAGCGCCGGCGGAGTTCTTCGAAGCTCATCGACCGGTCCGCATCAAGAACCCGATAAGGGTCGTCCGGCAGGACCACATGCCGGGCGAGGACCCGGTCGAACCAGCGATCGTCGTGTCCGAAGATGCGTGACACTTCGCGCAAGTAGGCGATCTCGGCCTCGTGCACGGCACCGTCCGCCTGGGCGATCAGGAACAGGCCGTCGACGATGTCCTCGAGAAGCGCCGGTTCGGCTGCAAGGAGCTTGGCGAGCTGGGCCGCATAGGCCTGAAAGCCGTCCGTGGTCGCCTGAGCGAGGCGGAACAGGCGTTCAACGTTCGGCCGATCGTCCTCGGCGACCGTCACGACGCGCGAGAACGCCTCGATTTCGGAACGCGCGACCACGCCGTCCGCACGGGCCATCTTGGCCGACAGGGCGACGAGGCCGGTCGTCAAGACGACATCTCGGGGCGCCTGGCCGAGCACCGCTCCCTCGCGGTCTACGAGGTAGTGACCCGCAAACGCGCCGAGCAGCCCCCCGATCGGTCCGCCGATCGCGAGTCCTACACCAGCACCGCCGAGCTTGCCCCAGATTGACATCACGGGGGCATAGCAAAGCGGCATCCCGGCGCAAAGACTCCGGGATGCCGAATGTTCGGCTTAGAGGCTCAGCGGCAATACACGTTGCCGTAATAGTCGGTGTACGTCCCGTTCGGGCAGGGCGCAGTCGCCGCACCCACGATCGCGCCGCCGGCAGCCCCGAGCGCCGCACCCGCAAGCGTGCCGCCCACGCGTCCGCCTGATGCCGCAGCCCCGATCGCCGCGCCCGTCGCGCCGCCGATCAGCGCGCCGCCGCCGGCCCGCTCCTCAGGGGAGTAGCAGCCGCCGAGCGACAGGGCGATTGCCCCGGCGAGGGTCAGGGGGATCATCTTCCTCATGTCAGCAATTCCTCGTGTCGGTCGCCGCTTGTCGCGGAGCTTGGCCATACGGCGTGTCGAACTCCGCTGTCACGCAAACGTTCCGCTTCAAGACGCCAAACGGCCGAGCTTGGTATCTGGTTCGTTCACGCTCGGGAACGGCCCGGAACTCGGGTCCGGTTGACGGAGCCGCGTTATGCCCTCAGATCAGGATCGTCAGCCGGCCGGGCGGCCGCTCCGGCGCAAGCCGGGGAGGAAAGTCCGGGCTCCATTGAGACACGGTGCCGGATAACGTCCGGCGGGGCGTCAGCCTCAGGGAAAGTGCCACAGAGAGCAGACCGCCGCCGGGCTTGTCCTGGCGGTCAGGGTGAAAGGGTGCGGTAAGAGCGCACCGCGGACGCGGCAACGCGGACGGCACGGCAAACCCCACCGGGAGCAAGATCGAATAGGGGCGACGGCGGCGCTTGCGCCGCAGGCCCGTCTCAGGGCTGGTCGCCCGGGTTGATTGCTTGAGGCGGCCGGTAACGGCCGTCCCAGAGGAATGGCCGCCACGGCCGGGCTTCGCGCCCGGCCCATACAGAACCCGGCTTACAGGCCGGCTGACACCTTATCCGCGAGGCTCAGCGGCGGTAATAGTGCCGCTTGCCGTTCTTGACGTAGTAGCGGCGCGCGCTGCGATGACGGCCAGCCCGTTCGTCGGGTATGCCGAGCACGCCCTTCACGCCGCCAACCGCGCCGCCGACGCCTGCCCCGACCGCACCACCGACGACACCGCCGACCGGGCCTGCTGCGCGATTACCTTCCGCCGCACCCTGCCTGGCGCCGCCGACGATACCCTGCGCGCTGGCGAGCGGCGCGGAGGCGAGAAGCGCGAGGAA
>DASWMM010000040.1:0-5036 GCA_036399755.1 Allosphingosinicella sp. | reverse complement strand
GCCGAAGCCATCCTCGCCCCCCTCAAGGCCGACGCGCGGCGGTTGTGCCGTGGCGGCCGATGACGTCTGCAGCCCCGATTCCGAAACCGTGCGCAACCGGCGGCTGACCGCTAGCCGCAATCCCCGATGTACCGCCTACGCGAGAGCCAGCCCGAGCCTGACCACCCCGAACAGCGCCAGTCCGCACACCCCGGCACGCATCAGCCAGCGCCCCGGGCCGATCCCCGTAGCGCGCCGCACCGGATCGAGCGGGTCGTACCAGATCGTGTAGATGCCGTCCGGTGCGGACGTCCTCACGATCATGCGATCCACCTGCACGCGGTGGCGCTTGCCGGTCCGGTCGGTGAAATCCACGTCGTCGTCCACCCGCTGCCACAGGAAGAGAAACCACAAGGCTCTGATGTCATCGCCCGCCGGATAGGAGCTGTTGTCGTATAACTGCTCCCACTCTCCGTATCCATGCTTCCAAACTGTCGCGGTCGCCGGGGTCCATCGCAGGAACAGCCGGGCTGCGCGCCAGCAGCAATACAGGAGCATCAGTGTCGGCACCGCCACGGCAAAGGCTAGCATGTCCCCCATCGGCCTCTGCTTGGGGGGTCGCGCTGAAAAAATCCTTAAACGCCCTCGCTAAAACGGCACCTTCACGCCGACCATGAACCGCTTGCTGACCATGCCACCGCCGAGGTCCACCTGCTCGGTATAGGCGCTGCCGGTAGCGCCGCCGCCCAGGTCCGTTTCGGCGACCAGCGGGCCCTCCCGAAAGATCCGCTCCCATTTTTCCATGTCATAATCGCCCGCGGCCGGCCGCCGCCCGCACACGACGATCTCGCCCGCGGCGCGCGTGCCGCAACCGGCCTCGGCCTCAGCCTGCTGCCGCCGGGTCAACTCCGCCAGATCGAAGTCGACCGGCACCGCCTCCGCTGCCGCCGCCGGCGGAACCGCCGCGGCCGCCTGAAGCGCGATCAGGAAAGCCAAAGCCATATACGCCGCTCCACATCCCGCAGGTGGCGCAGCCTCGCCTGAAACGCCGGCGGTGGCAAGTCGGCGCACGCGACCGGATGGCCGCTGTTTCAGTGCGAAGGTGAGCTGCGAAAACCCGATTTTCTCACCCCCTTGGGCACCGCCGCGCGCAACTATGCCGGAGGGGTGCTTGAGCCGGCGCGCGAACTCCCGCCGCTACGGATGCGATTTCCCGCGGGGCGGCCTTGCCCCGCGCCCGCCCGCCTCACTACCATGGCCCGTGGCAGCAGGCGGAGGTGGGCGCAGGTGCGATCGGGAAGCGAAAAATTAGGGGAGGCGCGCGATGCGGTCGCTGCGCTCGCTGAGCGAAGGGAGGTGGGCAAGCGGATCAAGCCCGAGCTTATTGAACTAACCGGGCAGATCGAGGCGATCCGCGTCCGTGTCGCCGAGATCGAGGATCTTTACGCCATCGATTTCGGAAGCGACGTCGATGCAAAGATCGCCGAAGCCGCGCGGCTGTGGTCCGAAGCGCCGGACGGGCGGCTGCGGGGGCCGGATCTTCTGCCGCTGCGGCGCGCGTCGCCGCTGCTCAGCGCGCTCTACCTGAAGGGCATCGACCTGCAGCAGGCGGTGAAGTTCGGCGAGGAGCAGCGCAAGCTGGCGCAATGGATCGGCACCCGCTTTGACGATCTGTCCGATCTGCTCCGCGCCTTCCGCAAGGAGCGCCGCAACCCCAATGACGATAGCGAGTGGAGCGCGATCGTGCCGATGCGTAAATCGCTCGCGCCGGCGCTTCGCGAACTCGAAAAGCGCCGGGTCATCGACGGCCGCCGCCTGCTCTGCCGGAACAAGGAGCGTAAATGGGTTCCGTTCGAGCTGGACTGGCTGCGCGACGAGCCGGAAAGCGAAATACTTGTCGTGTACGAGAAACTGAATGCCGGGCTGCTCCAGTTCATGAAGGGCGAATGGCTGAACTGCTACGTCTACGACATCATCGACGATCAATTGCGCCGCCACGACGCGGCCTATGAACTGTACACGGATGTTTCCTACACTGCGCCGGCGGACGTGATCCGCGCGGCAAGCGAGTTCGATGTGATCGGCCGCTTTCGCGACAAGGTGGTCTGCGTGGAGTGCAAGAGCGGGCGGCTCGATCCCGAACACGGTGCCTTCGAGGATCTCATCCAGCGAACCGAGGCGTTGCGCACGGTGCTGAGTTCGATGGGGGAAGGCGAGACTCATTTCCTGTTCTTCGTGGTCTACGATCCGACCTCCAATCCCGAGGAGGAAATGCGCCGCCGGTTGGAGCCCGCCTCGATCCGGCCGTTGCGGCCTACCGAGGTTCGCTCGGTGATGGCGCGCGAACTGGAGACAGCGCTGAGCTGACGTGGAGGTACGCCACGCGCGGCAATGCGCCACGGCGGCACTCCAACACCAGAAACCATTTTCCTACATGCCCCCGTCCGGCATATCTGTTCCGGCTCTGTTCCACGAACCGATTCGGGAAGGGCCGATCATGAACAACGAACCAGATACGCACCCCGCTTTGCCGCACGATGCCGGCGGCGAAGACAATCGCCTGCGGTGGGAGCGGGAGATCGACGCGGAAGCCGAGGAAGCCGAGGCGCTGGACGAGCAGAAGCCGCGCGAGCGGCTCGACGGGTTTACCGAAGCGCGCAAGGCCGAGTTCCTGGCCGCGCTCGCCAAAGCGGGCTCGATCCGCGATGCCGCCGCGGCGATCGGCGTGTCCCGGCGCACCATCTACCGCCACCAGCAGTCCGATCCCGCCTTCTTCGACCGCTGCACCGTTGCGCTTCGGATGAGCGCAACGCCGCTCGAACTCACCGCCTGGCAGCGCGCCGTCGACGGCGTCGAGCAGGAGTTCGCCTGCGGCGGCCAGGTCCACATCCGCCGCCGCTACGATCACAATTTGCTGCGCATGCTTCTTCAGGGTTCGAACCCCAAGAAATACGGGCCGCGCCCGGGCTTCAAGCGCAAGCAGCTCTACCGGCACGAGCGCAAGCAGATGGCCAAGGAAATCCGCGCCGAAGTGGAGGCGGAGGCGAAGGCCAACGAATGGACCTTCGACAAGGCAATCCTGGAGCTTGAGAAGGCGCTTGCCGGCCTCGACAAGCGGGAAGCGCCGGGCAAGCTCGCCGCCGGCTGGACCCGGGCGGCGGACGGTTACTGGATCCCGCCCGGCTACGCGCCGATCCCCGGCTTCGTGCCGCCGCCGGCGCCTCCGCAGTTGGAGGGCGAGGGCGGCCGGCCGTGGACCGACAGGGAAGAGCCCCCCTGTGAATCCATGTGACTCTTGTGCCACTCGTAAACTTTGGGACATGCGCCTGCGCGGCGGGCGGCGGCTCCTTAGGGCTTCGGCACCGCCGCGACGGGATCGATGCGGGCGATGTGCCAGCGCAGTTGCTCGGGCGTTGCGCCGGGGATGCCGTTCACCCGCCGGAGCACCGCCGTGCCGCGGCTGTTGAAGGCGGCGCCGGTCTTCAGGCGGCCGTAGAGCACCACCGGAACCTCGACGTAAAGCGATCCCGCCGCGCCCTCGAGTCCGCCGGGCGCGCCGACCTGGGCGTGGTATTCGGTAAAACCTTCGAAGCCCTTCGCGAAGGCAGCCTCATCCGCGCCGCTCGCCTTGCCGCCATCCGACCACAAGCGCCGCGCCTCGGCATACTTCCCCTCTCCGATCAGCGCATAATAAGTCTGGACGACGTGCGCCGCCCCTTGCGCGCTGTCCGGCGTGAACGGCGCTTCGGAGATCGGCGTGCGGTCGTCGGGCAGCCCGCCGGGCGTTCCGGGGGCGGGCGGGGTTACCGGGGGCAGCCGTTCGGGAGCGGGTGCTTCGGCCGGCGCCTGTGCGGTATCGCGGCCGTCCTCCGCGGCTTCGGGCGAGCAGGCGAGGAGGAGGCCGCAGGCGGCGAGGGCACGCAAATGGGAGTGTCGCATTCCCCCGCAACGAAAGCGTACCGGCGCCGTTCCAGCGCCTATGCCGAGGCCGGCTCGGCGGCTCGTGCGTGGGGGAGCGCCGGGCGGAGCCGTTGGCGAGCCGAAACAATTAGGTTTTGCGTGCGCTCCGCCCCATATGGAGGCCATGACAGAGCTCACCACCATCGAACGCGCGTTCGAAATCGCCCGCTCCGGAAGCTGCACTTCGGTGCAGGAAATCCGCATGGCCCTGAAGAAGGAGCGGTTCGATAATGTCGAGGCGCATCTCGCCGGGCCATCGCTGGCGCGGCAGCTTCGCAGCCTGTGCGAAGCGGCGCGGGTTCCCGCCCACGCCTGAGCGGGTTGCGGGCCGGCGCTTTGGTCGGCGGCCGATCCGCCGCGGCAGCCGCTCGCCGCGGCGAGCGGCAATTGTGCAGCGGTGCGCAGGGCCCGCGCGGCGGCTGGCTGGCTGCCGGAATAGCTGTTAGCGTCGCCGCATTGGCGCATGGGAGGGGCACGGGATGAGCGAACTGCGCGAAGCGGTTCTCGCCTGGTTCGATGCTGGCCGGATCGCGCCCGGCGTGGCGCCCGCGGTGCTGCGCGCCGCCGGCCTGGTGCCAAGCCCCGGCGACTGGCGCGACTTCCTGTCCCGTCTCACCTTGTGGTTCGGCACGGTTGCGCTTGCCGCCTCCGCCATCTTCTTCTTCGCCTTCAACTGGGACGCGCTCGGCCGGATGGCCAAGTTCGGGCTGGTCGAGGGCGCGATGCTGATCGGCCTGCTCGCCTGCTGGCGGCTCGGCGTCGAGACTGTCGCCGGGAAGGCGGTGCTGCTGCTCCTGGGCCTGCTCGCCGGCGCGTTGCTGGCGCTTGCCGGTCAGGTCTACCAGACCGGCGCCGATTCGTGGGAGCTGTTCGCCTGGTGGGCGGCGCTGATCCTGCCGTGGGTGCTGGTCGGCCGCTTCGCGCCCTTGTGGCTGCTTTGGCTGGCCCTGCTCAACTTCGCGGTCTTTCTCTACGAAGGCCCGCGCTTCGATGTCGATTTCGAGCCGATCGTCTGGGGCCCGTTCGTGCTCAACAGCCTTGCCCTTGCCGCGTGGGAAGCGGGACGCCGTCTCGGCTTTGCCTGGCTCCGCGAGGAT
>DASWMM010000039.1:0-1692 GCA_036399755.1 Allosphingosinicella sp. | reverse complement strand
GTAGTTCAGCGGCGGAATGTCGAGGCTCATCCACACCAGGACCCCGCCGCCGAGCAGCGACATCAGGATCGCCCAGAAGCCGAGCAACGGCATCATGATGAATGTGGCGATCATCCGCGGCAGGACCAGCGCTTCAATCGGCGAGACGCCGATCGTGCGCATGGCATCGATTTCCTCAGTGATCTTCATCGTTCCGATCTGCGCCGCGAAGGCCGAGCCCGAGCGGCCGGCGACCATGATCGCAGTCATCAGCACGCCGAGTTCGCGCAGGGTGATGCGTCCGACCAGGTTGATCGTGTAGATCTCCGCGCCGAACTGGCGAAGCTGCACCGCGCCCTGCTGCGCGATGACGATGCCGACCAGGAAGCTCATCAGGCCGATGATCGCGAAAGCGTGGACGCCGACCACTTCGAACCGCTGGACGACGGCGTTGATCCGGAAGCGGCGCGGCTCGCGGACGACGCGGGTGATCGCGACCAGCATGGCGCCGAAAAAGGTGATCAGGCCGACAAAGGTTCGGCCCGCCTCGATGGCGGCGCTGCCGAGCTGGTCCAGCACACGGGCGAAGGGCGAGGGCGGATCGGGCCGCACCTTGACCGGCTCGTCGACCTCCTGGATTCGGCTGAGCAGGCGCGCCACACCGGGCGAAGCGCCGGTCAGCTCGCCGCCGCGGTCGCGCACCGTTCGGTGGACGATCCACGCGCCGATCGTGTCCATGTGGCCGACCTGGCTGAGGTCGATCAGGAAGCCGCTGCCCTTGAGGCGCTCAAGCTTGGCAGGGAGCACGCCGAGGCGCGACAGCGTCAGATCGCCTTCGAAGCGCAGGACGCGGCGCCCGGCTTCGGACCCTTCGGTGAAACGGGCGACACTGCTCATTGCCGCGACATAGCTTGTATATCCGGCGCCCGGCAAGCTGGACAAGGAAGATTGGCTCTGCTTGGGCCCAAGCCATGAAGGCACAGCTCGCCATTTACGACATGGACCGGACGGTTACGCGCCGCGCGACATACACGCCGTTCCTGATCCACGCCGCGCTTGCGCTTGCGCCGTGGCGGCTGATTTTCTTCCCAATCGTGCTGTTGTGGATGCTCGCCTACCTTGCCAAGCTGGTCGACCGGGGGCGCCTCAAGGAGATCAACTACAACCTGCTCGTCGGCCGCAACGTGACCGCGGCGCGGCTGGAGCCGGTGATCGAAAGCTTTGCCGACAAGCAGGTCGCCGGCAACATCATGCCCGGGGCGCGGCGCAACATCGCCGCCGATCGGGCGGCCGGGCGGCGGCTGGTGATGGCGACCGCGTCCTACCGGCTCTACGCGGCCTCGATCGCGCGCCGGATGGGCTTCGACGACGTGATCGCGACCGAAACGGGGCTCGACACCGAGGGCCGGGTGGTGGCGCGGATTTCGGGGAACAATTGCTACGGCCCGGCCAAGCTCGACATGATCGAGCAGTGGATGGTGCGCGAGGGCCTGACCCGCGACGCGGTGCACATCCGCTTCTATTCGGACCACGTCTCCGACCAATACGTCCACCGCTGGGCCGACGAAGCCGTCGCCGCCAACGCCCACGCCCGCCTGGTGAAGCTCGCCCGGCTGGAAGGCTGGGAAGTGGTCGATTGGGGCAAAGACGGCTGACTTAAAAGCGCAGGTCCCGCCTCAAGTCCTCCCCGAGCTCGTCTCGGGGAGGGGGACC
>DASWMM010000038.1:0-2527 GCA_036399755.1 Allosphingosinicella sp. | reverse complement strand
CGGCTGCAGCCGAACCGGCTCGAGCTGGAAGTCACTGAATCCGTCTTCATGGGCGACAGCGCCCACGCCCTCGACGTGCTGAAGCGGCTGCGGGCGCTCGGCGTCGGCATCGCGCTCGACGATTTCGGCACCGGTTACTCGTCGCTCGGCTATCTTAACAAGGCGGTGTTCCACAAATTGAAGATCGACGGCAGCTTCGTGCGCGAGGCCGCGACCAACCGGGAAACCGTGGCGATCATCCAGTCGATCGTCAGCCTGGCCAAGAGCTTCCGGATGACCATCACCGCCGAGGGCGTGGAAACCGCCGACGATTTCAACCGGATGCGCGAACTGGGCTGCCACCAGATCCAGGGCTACCTCTTCGGCCGCCCGATGAGCTTCGAACGAGCCACCGATCTGGTGAACGGCGTCCAGACCAAGATGAGCGCGTAATCGCTGCGCCCGCCCGCTTCGCCGGGCGGGCGTTTCGCGCTAGGATGGGGCATGCGCCGCCTCCTCACCCTCCTGCCGCTGTTCCTCCTCGCTCAGTGCGGCGGGGCCGATCCTTCACCCGAGCCCAAGCCGAAAAAGGCGCGGAGGGCCGAGGCGCAGGCGCCGGCCGCGCCGCCGACGCAGGCCGAGGAGGAAGCGCGTGAGGCGGGCGAAGATGCCGCCGCGGTGCTCCGCCGATATTACGACCATATCCAGGCCGGCCGCTTCGACGACGCCTGGGCGATGCGCGGCGGCAAGGCCGAAGGGGCCGAGGCCTTTGCCCGCAACTTCGCCGGATACGAAAGCTACCAGGTCTCGCTTGGCCAGCCGACCCAGCCGGTGTCTGGCGATGGATGGGACTTCGTCGAGGTGCCGATCATGATCACCGGCCGGATGAAGGGCGGGAAGGGCTTCGGAAGCGCGGGCAGCATCACGCTGCGGCGGGCGAATGGGGCGGCGAATGCGACGGCGCGGCAAAAAGGCTGGCACATTTATACGGGCGATTGAAGGCCTGGAACGGAACCGTTGCGCACCTCCGGCTTTCATGTAATGTAATCACATTACACAGTGAAGGAGAGCCGCAATGACCCGCCACCGCCGCCTGCCTCCGGTTTACAACATCGACAACGGCTCGCCGATCGCGGAGGTCAACACGACGCCGCTGATCGACGTGATGCTGGTCCTCCTGATCATGTTCATCATCACCATTCCGCTGACCACGAACGCCGTGAAGATCGATTTGCCCGTCGGTCCGCCGCCGCCGTATCTCGAGCCGGTGACCCACAAGCTGGTGATGAGCCAGGCGGGCGCGCTCACCCTCAACGGCGCGGCGGTCGCCGAAGCCGATCTGCGCGGCCGGATGCGCGGGCTTGAGGACGCCAATCCCAAGGCGCAATTCCAGTTTCAAGTGGAAGGCACGGCGCGCTACGAGGATTTCGACCGGGTGCTCGCCGAAGTGAAGAAGGCGGGCATCCAGAATCTCGGCTTTGTCGGGAACGAGACATTCGCCCGATCGATCTGAACCGGGGAAACAGGAGGCGAAGATGCGCATGCGGGTGATTACAAGTGCGGCGGCGGTGCTGGCGGTTCTGGGGTTGGCAGGGTGCGAGGACGGCGCGCCGCAGCCGCAGCGGACGGCGATCAAGGCGGCGAACCCGACCTCCGACGGGCTCAAGGCGCTGAGCCCGATCTACCGCTCCCTCGGCCTGCGCCGGGCAATCGTCGACAACGGCCAGCGCTGCAAAAAGGTCGACCGCGGCCATTTCCAGCAGGATTACCAGAACATGGCCATGTGGACCGCCAACTGCACCGACAGCGGCGAATGGGCGGTGTTCATCGCGCCCAACGGCAATGTCCAGGTCCGCCGCTGCGGCAATCTGGCGAGTATCAAGCTGCCGGCCTGCCAGCCGATCCCCGCCGACGAAGAAGCCGCGCCGGCCGCGGGAGACATCACGGTCAAGGCCGCGAAGAGCTAATATCCGCCGCCGCTCCGCTGGACGGCCGACGACGCCGCCGGCCGCCTGATCGAGCGCTACTGAGCGGCGCGTTCCTCCAAGACTTAGGCCATGTCGACCTTGGCATTGTCGCCCATGTCGGGGCGCGCATCCGAGAACGCGGCGGCGGCGGCCATGCGGATCATGGCGCGAACCTTGCCCGGGCTGTCCCAATATTCCGCGTCCACCGGCGTGACCTTGAGCACGCGGATGGACGGGTCTTCGGGGCTGTCCCACCACGCCTTGGCTGGGGTGTTGAACAGTTCCTTGATCTTCTCGCGGTCGTTGGAAACCGCAGCGCGTCCGACGACGGAAACGTAGGAGTGGGAGCCGGCGTCGGCGAAGGCGAGGTTGACTTGCGGCCGTGCCTCGACGTCCTCATCCTTGGCGCTGTCGGCGTCGGTGAGGAAGTAGATGGTGCCCTCGTCGGGCTCGGGATGGGCGGCCATCGGGCGCGAGCGGATCACCTCGCCGTCCAGCGTTGAAAACATGCAGAAGCGGATCTTCGTCATCATCTCCCACACGCGGGCGCGGTCGTCGTCGTTCGGGGAAGTCATGGAGGG
>DASWMM010000037.1:0-10516 GCA_036399755.1 Allosphingosinicella sp. | reverse complement strand
CCCGCTTCTTCTTTTCCAGGGCAGTGCCCAAGCGGGATTCCCGCTTTCGCGGGAATGACGATGAAGGGTTGCAGCGTTCCACCCCCCGCCCTTGCCTTTTCCCCCACCACCCGCCACATCGCCCGCGTGAGCGCCACCGTCCATCCGATCGGCCTGGCCCGCGCCCCGTCGCTCGATCCGATGATCCAGCTCGTCGCCGCGGACTTGAACCACGTCAACGCCGTCATCCTCGACCGGATGCAGAGCGAAGTCGCCCTTATCCCCGAGCTTGCCGGCCACCTCATCGCCGGCGGCGGCAAGCGGATGCGGCCGATGCTCACCCTGGCCTCCGCGCGGCTGCTCGATTATGCCGGCGCCCGCCACCACAAGCTCGCCGCCGCGGTGGAGTTCATTCACACCGCAACCCTGCTTCACGACGATGTCGTCGACGGCTCCGGCCTCAGGCGCGGCCGGCGCACCGCCAACATCATCTGGGGCAATCCGGCCAGCGTGCTGGTCGGCGACTTCCTGTTTTCGCGCAGCTTCGAGCTGATGGTCGAGGACGGGAGCCTCAAGGTCCTGAAGATCCTCTCCCGCGCCTCCGCGATCATCGCCGAGGGCGAGGTCGACCAGCTCACCGCCCAGCGCCGCGTGGAAACCACCGAGGATCATTATCTCGGCATCATCAGCGCCAAGACCGCCGCCCTGTTCGCCGCCGCCTGCCGCATCGCCGCCGTCGTCGCCGAGCGCGACGAAGGGGTGGAAGCGGCGCTCGACAGCTACGGCCGCAACCTCGGCATCGCCTTTCAGCTCGTCGACGACGCGATCGACTATGCCTCGGACGCCGAAACCATGGGCAAGGGCGTCGGCGACGATTTCCGCGACGGCAAGGTCACCCTACCCGTGATCCTCGCCTTCGCCCGGGGCAGCGCCGAGGAGCGCGTCTTCTGGCGCCAGGCGATGGAGGGCAGCCGAATCTCCGACGAGGACCTTGCCTCCGCCACCGGCCTGCTCCGCCGCCACAACGCGCTGGACGACACCCTTGCCCGCGCCCGCACCTACGGCCAGCGCGCCATCGACGCCCTCGGCCCCTTCCCGGCCGGCAAGGCCAAGGCGGCGATGACCGAAGCGGTGGAGTTCGCCATCGCGCGGGCCTATTGAAGAGGCCATGCGCCCATCCAAAATCGCTCATCCTGAGGAGGGACTGAGCGAAGCCGAAGGCCCGTCTCGAAGGACCTTCCACCGCTTGGACGTCCTTCGAGACGCCGCTTCGACTTCGCTCAGCGGCTCCTCAGGATGAGCGGCCCCGGGGCCCTCCCCATCCACGCCGTCCTTCCGGACCTGCTCGCCGCCCTGCGCGCCGGCTCGAACGCCGTGCTCGTCGCGCCGCCCGGCGCGGGCAAGACCACCGCCGTCGCCCCGGCCCTTCTCGCGGAGCCCTGGGTACAAGGCGGCGAAATCCTCCTCCTCTCCCCCCGCCGCCTCGCCGCCCGCGCCGCCGCCGAACGCATGGCGGAGCTTGCCGGCGAGCGCGTCGGCGAGACGATCGGCTACGCCACGCGACTCGACACCAAACGCTCGGCCCGCACCCGCATCCTGGTTCTCACCGAAGGCATTTTCCGAAGCCGCATCCAGGCCGATCCGGAGCTCGCCGGAGTCGCCGCCGTGCTGTTCGACGAAGTGCACGAGCGAAGCCTGGACAGCGACTTCGGACTCGCCCTCGCCCTCGATGCCCAGGCGGCGCTCCGCCCCGATCTGCGCCTCCTCGCCATGTCGGCGACACTGGAAGGCGAGCGCTTCTCCGCCCTGCTCGGCGGCGCGCCGGTCGTTGAAAGCGAGGGCCGAAGCCACCCGATCGAGTTGGTCTACTTAGGCCGGTCCGCCGAAAGGCGGATCGAAGACGATTTGGCCGGCGCCATCCGCCGCGCTTTGGGCGAAGCGGAAGGAAGCCTGCTCGCCTTTCTCCCCGGCGTCGCCGAGATCGAGCGCACCGCGACACGCATCGAAGCCGCACTCCCGCCCGGCACCGATCTCCACCGCCTGCACGGCAGCCTGGAGCCCGGCGCCCAGCGCGCCGCGATCGCCGCCGCGCCCGCGGGCCGCCGCAAGGTGGTGCTTGCCACTTCCATCGCCGAAACCAGCCTGACGCTCGACGGGGTGCGCATCGTGGTCGACAGCGGCCTTGCCCGCCGCCCGCGCTACGACCGCGCCGCCGGCATCACCCGCCTGGTCACCGAGCGCGCCAGCCAGGCCTCCGTCACCCAGCGCGCCGGCCGCGCCGGGCGCCAAGGGCCGGGCACCGTCTACCGTTTGTGGGAAGAGGCCGCGACCGCCGCCCTGCCTCGCTTCGACCCGCCCGAAATCCTGGAAGCAGACCTGTCCGCGCTGCTTCTCGACTGCGCCTTGTGGGGCGTCACCGACCCGCGCGACTTGCGCTGGCTCGATCCGCCGCCAAGCGCGGCGGTGGACGAAGCGCGCAGGCGGCTGCGTTCCCTCGCGGCGCTGGGTGAGGACGATCGCCCTACGCCGCACGGCAAGGCGATTGCCGCGCTTCCTCTGCCCCCCCGCCTTGCCCACATGCTGATCGAGGCGGAGGAGCGCGGTTGGGGGCGGACGGCGGCCGACGTAGCCGTGCTGCTCTCCGAAAGGGGACTGGGCGGTCAGGATGTCGATTTGGAACTGCGCCTAAGACGCTGGCGCGGCGAACGCGGCCAACGGGGGGAAGCGGCGCGCGGCCTCTCCGCGCGCTGGCTCCAATTGACGCGTTCATCTCAAGCCAACGCCTCTCTAAGCAAAGTCGAAGGGCTGAGGGGCGGGCTTGAACAAACTCGTTCGTCCCGAGCGAAGTCGAGGGGCGCACCCTCAGACTCAGAGCCGCGCACCTCGACTTCGCTCGGTACGAACGAGGTTGGTATATCGGGCAATGAGCAAGTGGGGGCGTGCATCGCCCTTGCTTATCCCGACCGCCTCTCCCGCCGCCGCGACTCCTCAGGCGAAAACTGGATTTCCGCGGGCGGCCGCGGCTTCCGTCTCGATCCGCACTCGCCGCTCGCCCGGGAAACCTGGCTTGCCGTCGCCGAAGTGTCCGGCACCGCGGCCGGCGCCCGAATCCTCTCCGCCGCTGCAATGCCGGAAGACACAGTCCTCGCCCTCTTCACGGATCGGATCGAAACCGGCACCCAGCTCCGCTTCGACTCCGCTACCGCCACGGTTCGCGCCAGCCGCGGCCGCCGCCTCGGCGCAATCACGCTCAGCCAGGGCCAGGACGCCAAAGCCTCGCCCGAAGAGATCGCCGCAGCGCTTGTTGAAGGCGTCCGCACCCACGGCCTCCACCTCCTCCCGTGGAGCGAGGCGGCCGGGTCGCTGCGCCGCCGCGCCGCCTTCGCGCGCCGCTTCGACGAAAGCCTGCCGGACCTCTCCGACGAAGCGCTGCTTGCCACCTTGGACGATTGGCTCCCGGTCCTGGTCGCCGGCCAGCGCAGCCTGCGCGACATCGACCCGTCCGCGCTCTCCGGCACGCTGGACGCCCAACTCGGCTGGGAGGGCCGCAAGACGGTGGACCGCCTCGCCCCGCACGGCTTCGAAACCCCCGCCGGCTCCAGCCACGCAATCGACTACCAAGCGGAAGCCGGCCCCACCGTCACCGCCCGTCCGCAGGTGTTCTTCGGCCTGTCCGATCACCCTTGCGTCGGCGGCGGCAAAGTGCCGCTGGTCCTGTCCCTCACCTCCCCCGCCGGCCGACCCATCCAGACCACCCGCGACCTGCCCGGCTTCTGGGCGGGAAGCTGGGCCGCGGTCGCGAAAGAGATGCGCGGGCGGTATCCGAAGCACCCCTGGCCCGACGATCCTGTCGCGGCCGACCCCACGTTGCGCACCAAGAAGGCCACCGCGCGCCGTCAGGGCGGTTGATTCCGCGGCAAAGCTTGGGCAGGCACGGCCAGAGGACAGGAGCGAGACACGAACATGGCGGCGCGCATTTTCCAGCGGTCTAAGAACGCGATGCAATCCGGCAAGGCCCGCGAGGGCGAATGGATCCTGCAGTTCGAATCCCACCGTGCCCACACCCCCGATCCCCTGACCGGCTGGTCCGGCGGCGGCGACACCCAGAGCCAGATCACGCTGGGCTTCCCGACGCTGGAGGCGGCCAAGGCCTATGCCGAGAAATACGCCATCGCCTACCACCTCGTCCCCACGGCCGAGCGCAAGCTCAGGCTCCAGGCCTATTCCGACAATTTCACGAGCAAACCGCTTTAAAGCCCCTCCCCTTCAGGGGAGGGGTTGGGGAGGGGCATGTGGTACCCGGTGCACCAGGATGTTCTCGCCGGGCACGTTGATTGTCCAGCGGGCGTCACCCCGGACTTGATCCGGGGTCCACCTGCTTCCTTGGTGGCTGCAGCAAAAGGTGGATGCCGGATCAAGTCCGGCATGACGAGGGAGCAGCAGCAAGCCACCGCGCTCGCTGATCAGCCCGTCAGCGCCCCGGGCACGAACACCCCCGCCAGCAGAAGCAGCAGCTTCACATCCACCTCGGCGCCCTCCGCCCGTTTCGCTTCCACGAACGCCGGCACTTCCGCGCGGGGCACGCGATGCACCAGGATATTCTCCCCCGCCACACCGCCGCCCTCGCCCACGCGGGTCAGCCCCTCGGCGCGCAGCAGGGTAAAATATTCCGACGACATCCCCGCCGACGCGTAGAAGCGCCCGAGAGAGATCATCCGCTCCGCCCGGTAGCCGGTCTCTTCCTCGAGTTCGCGGGTGGCAGCATCGGCGATGTCCTCGCCGGCCTGCTCGTCGCCGACCAGACCGGCGGGCAGCTCGATGCAATTTGCGCCCACCGGCACCCGATATTGCTCGACCAGGATAACATGATCCTCGGCATCGACTGCCAGGATCACCGCCGCGCTGACTTCGCCGACGCGCGAGACATATTCCCACTTGCCGCGCTTCTTCGCCTGGATGAAGCGGCCCTTCCAGACAACCTCCACCGGCGCGTCGGCATCCTCGTCGCGCATGGCGCTCACAGCTCGATCAGCCTGTCCGGCAATTCGTTGGGATTGTCGTGGGTCGGCGGGAGATGCGCGGCAAGCACCTCGCCGATCTTCTCCACGGCAAGTGCCATGCCCTCGCCCGGCTGCCCAACTTTCACCTTCTCGACCAATGCAGCCATCGCCTCCCCCCACACATCCGCCTCGACCTTGGAATGGATGGCGTGGTCGGCCACGATCTCCGCGCGGTGTTCGGCCAGCGACAGGTAGAGCAGCACGCCGGTGCGCCCCTTTGTCTTGTTCTCGGCCGCTACCCGGAACAGCTCCAGCGCGCGGCGCCGCACCCGCCGGTTCTTGGTGGTGCCGGGCGTCAGCGCCATGCGCAGCGGCATATAAGCAAGCGCGAAGCGCACGATCAGGAACACGAAGGCCAGCTTGACGAACAGCAAGGTCATCAACACGCCGCGGGTCAGTTCGCCGTCCCAGCCGAGAACCAGCCTCGTTGCCCAGTCGATCCAGCCTTGCGGAAGCACGGCAAGGAGCGGCAACACCAGCAACATCGCCAGCAGCGCGTAATGAAGCCCGACATCGTGGTAGTTGTCTGATTTCGGCGCAACGATCGTGACGATCTCGCCATCGCTTTCCGTCTCGGCGCGCGCCACCGCCGCGCCCACCCGCTCATGGTCGGCGTCGCTGAACCGCATGGTCACCATCCCCCCGAAGCCCCGCCGCCCCCGAACGACCCGCCGCCGCCCGAGAAGCCGCCGCCACCGCCGCCGCCAAAGCCGCCGAAGCCACCGCCGCCCCAGCCGCCTCCGCCGCCGCCGAACCCAGGACCCCAGATGAACACGCCGCCGCGCCGGCCGTAGCGCCGTCCGCGCCGCCGTCCGCCGCCGCGCAGCATCGGCAGGATCACGAACAGGAGCACAATCCCCCAGAAGATCAGGGTGACCATAGATGTGCCGCCGCCACTCGCTTGGTTGCGGGCACTCGCTTGCTGGCGCTGTTGCGCCGCTTCCAACGCCTTGCGCTCGGCCACTTCCGGCGCTGCGCCGAGCTGGCCGATCAGCGCGTCCGCACCGGCCTTGATGCCGCCCGGGTAATCGTTCGCCTTGAAGCGCGGCAGGATCGTGCCGTTGATGATCTGCCAGGAAAGCGCGTCGGTGATGATCGGCTCCAACCCATAGCCGACCTCGATCCGCACCCGCTTCTCGTTTGGCGCGACCAGCAAAATCACACCATTATTGGCGCCCGCCTGCCCCAGCTTCCAGTGCCGCCCGAGCTGATAGCCGAAATCCTCGATCGGATGGCCCTGCAGATCGGGTACGGTGGCGACCACTAGCTGGCGGCTGCTTGCTTTCTCGAGCGCCTCCGCTTTCTGGGTCAGCTCGGCTTCGTCGGCGGGGCTGAGCAGGTTCGCCGCATCGACCACGCGCCCGGTAAGCTTGGGAAAATTCTGCGCCGCCGCCGGCGTGGAGACCAGCAGCAGGAAGAGGAGGAAGAGCTTGCGCATGATCAGGCGGCCTTCTTCACGGGCCGGGGCTGCGGCCGGCGCCGGTCCTGCTCGAGCGCTCGCACGATCTGCCCGACAACCCCGGTGATGGCTACCGCGTTGCCGGCACAAACGCGCTTCTCAGTATTCTTCAAAATGGCGGCGGCACCGGCATCGGTAAGCAGCCCTTCCAACCCCCGACCGACTTGGATCCGCACCCGTTTCTCGGCAGGGGCGACGATCAGCAGCACGCCATTGTCCAGCGCCTTTTGCCCGACCCCCCAACCGTTGCCGAGCCGAAGCCCATAGCTTTCGATCGTCTCACCGCGCAGGCTCGGCACCGTTACCACCACAAGCTGATCGCTTGTGCTTTTCTCCAGCGCCGCGAGCCGCGCAGTCAACCGCGCCTCGTCGCCAGCGGGCAGCAAGTCGGCATTGTCGACGACCCGCCCAGTCAGCGCCGGCAGCGCCCCGTTGTCGTTCGCCGCGGCCGCGCCTGAGCCGCAGCCAGCCAAAGCGGCAGCGGCGGCAAAGGCCAGCGGCAGGAGAAGGGCACGCACCACCGCGCCTAGCGCGTGGTGTTTTCGTTGAAGTCCACCGTCGGCGCCACGTCGGCATTGGGCGTTGTCGCCTGAAAGGTCTGCATCGGCTTCGATCCGTAGATCACCGAGGCGCCGATCACCGCCGGGAAGGTGCGAATGGTGGTGTTATAGCTCTGCACCGCCGTGTTGTAGTCGCGGATTGTGATGTTGATGCGGTTCTCCGTGCCCTCGAGCTGCTGCATCAGGGTGGCGAAATTGGCCTGGCTCTGAAGCTGCGGATAGGCCTCCTGGAGGCGCTGCAGCGGAATGATCGCCGCCGAAAGCTGGCTCTGCGCGGCTGCGAAACGCTGCATCGCGGCTGGATCGGTGAGCTGCTCGCCGGTTACCTGCACGCGCGTCGCATTGGCGCGCGCCTCGGTGACGCCGACCAGGATCCGCTCTTCCGACGCGGCCGCGCCGCGCACGGTGGAGACGAGGTTGGGAATGAGGTTGGCGCGGCGCTGATAGGCCGCCTGCACGTCCGCCCAGCGCGCCTTGGCATTCTCCTCGGCGGTGGGAATCGAGTTCACCCCGCAGCCGGAGAGCGAAAGGCCGGCGACGGGCACCAGGAACATGGACATGAGCGTGCGGTTCATCAAACGGGTCCCCTCTTTGATCGATTGGGAGGTAAGGTGTTCGATGCGCCTCCGCAACGGGCGAGGGGCTTTTAATCGGCGCGCGCCTCGCCTATATGGGTGTTGCCGGCCTTGGCCGGATACGGCGATAAATTGCAGTGTATACTAGACGCAGCGGACCCGGGGGCGGTACCCGGCGGCTCCACCATTTAAGCCGCATAGCGACACGCATGAAGCGTGCCGCGATTGCGGCTCAGCTGATGGGGCCGAACTAGGATCGACGTGTGTTGAAAGGCGCTGTTTTCGCTCGGAATGGGACCACCGCAACGGCCCATTACACAAGTGCCAACGATAACGAAGCACTCGCGATTGCAGCGTAACTGATCCCTCACGGGTGACGTTACAAAGCTAAAGCGCGGTTGGGCCGCACCGGGCAACAGAAGCGGTTACGGCGGTTTGGGGAGCACCGAGCAACAGAAGCTCCCCACTCACTTTCCTTTCGCGCCGCCCTGCTGCACAGTCCGGCCTCACGCCGGAGACCGACATGCGCGCCCTGCTTGCAGCTTTGCCCCTTCTCCTCCTCGCCGGCTGCGGGGAAGAGCCGGAAAATATCCAGACCAAGTCCGAGAACCTGTCGCGCGAGCTCGAAGAGAGCGCAAACCGGATCGACGCTGAAGCCGCCGGCAACGTCTCCGCCGCCACCGCGCCGCTCGACAACGAAGCCGCGGCGCTGCTCAACGCCGCCTCGGCCAACGCCGCCGCTCCCGGGGATGCAAACGCCATAGTCGGCAACGGCGGCTGACGGCCCGCGCCGGCAGCATGAAGAACGTCCTGTTCCTGTGCAGCAAGAACCGGCTGCGCAGCCCCACCGCCGAGCAGGTCTTCGCCGCCCACCCCTCGGTCGAAGTCGCCTCCGCCGGCCTCGGCAACGACGCGGACGAACCCGCCACCGCGGAACTGGTCGCCTGGGCCGACCTGATCTTCGTGATGGAGAAGGCGCACCGCAGCAGGCTGCAAAGGCGCTTTCGCAAGCACCTGCGCGCCCGCGTGATCTGCCTCGACATACCCGACGATTACGCCTTCATGGACGAGGCCCTGATCGCGCTCCTGAAGACGCGCGTCACCCCCCACCTTCCCGCCTGAAGCGCCGCCGCCCCCCACCCGGTCAGTGCGGCGCGAAGCCCGTCTCCACCCCCGTCTTGTCGTGCAGCGCGAAGCGATCGACGATGTCGGCGCTTGCCCGGTTGTAGCCGATCATCTCCACTTCGCGCCCTTCCCGCCGAAGCCGGGCAACCACCTTATCGAGCGCGCCGACGGCCGAAATGTCCCAGAAGTGCGCCGACGTCATGTCGATCACCACCCTTGGCGCCCCCTCCTCGGCAGCGAACGCGCGGGTGAAGCGATCCACCGACGCGAAGAAGATCTGGCCGGACACGGTATAGGTGGCGGTGAGCCCATCGGCGGAGACGGCGCGCTTCACCGCGAACATCCGCTGCACCTTGCCGGCGAAGAAGATGCCGGACAGCAGCACGCCCGCCAGCACGCCCATCGACAGGTCGCGCGTCGTCACCACCACGACCACCGTCGTCACCATCACCACTGAGGACGGCCAGGGGTGGCGGCGAAGGTTCGGTATCGAGTTCCAGCTGAAGGTGCCGATCGACACCATGATCATCACCGCGACGAGCGCCGGCATCGGGATGCGCCCGACCCACGGCCCCAGCACCGCCAGCAGGAACAGCAGAACCGCCCCGGCCGTGAAGGTCGACAGCCGCCCCCGCCCGCCCGAAGTGACGTTGATCACCGACTGGCCGATCATCGCGCAGCCGCCCATTCCGCCGAACAAGGCCGCGACGATGTTGGCGCTGCCCTGCCCCCCGCACTCGCGGCGCTTGTCGCTTTCGGTGTGGGTCATGTCGTCCACGATCTGCGCCGTGAGCAGCGATTCGAGCAGGCCGACGGCCGCCATGGCAAGCGCGTCAGGCGCGATGATCCGAAGCGTTTCCCAGCTCAGCGGCACCTGCGGCAAGGCGAGGAACGGCAGCCCCTCGGGAAGCGCGCCCATGTCTCCCACATTGTTGACCGGCGCGCCCGTAAGGATCGACACCGCGCTCAGCACCAGGATGGCGACCAGCGGCGACGGGACCGCCTTTGTCAGGCGCGGCAGGCCGTAGATGATCGCCAGCCCGCCGGCGATCATCGCATAGGCCTGCCAGGTCACGCCGATGAGCTGCGGCAACTGCGCCATGAAGATCAGGATGGCGAGCGCGTTGACGAAGCCGGTGATCACCGATCGCGACACAAACTGCATCAGCAAGTCGAGCCGGGCCAAACCCGCCGCGATCTGGATCAGGCCCATCAAAATGGTCGCGGCGAAGAGATATTGGACGCCGTGCTCGCGGACCAGCGGAACGACGAGCACGGCCACCGCCGCGGTCGCGGCCGAGATCATGCCGGGCCGCCCTCCGGTGAAGGAG
This sequence comes from Allosphingosinicella sp., assembly GCA_036399755.1. Taxonomy (GTDB): domain Bacteria; phylum Pseudomonadota; class Alphaproteobacteria; order Sphingomonadales; family Sphingomonadaceae; genus Allosphingosinicella. The sequence continues at coordinate 427 of DASWMM010000037.1, read as the reverse complement.
ATCACGATTGCGATCGCCACCGAAGCGTAGAGCCCGACCCGCGGATCGACGCCGGCAATAATCGAAAAGCCGATCGCTTCCGGGATCAGCGCAAGCGCGACCACCAGGCCGGCGAGCACGTCGGCACGCGGGTTCGAAAGCCAGTCGCGGCGAAGCGCGGCGGAAAATGTCATGGCGGGGAGTTCCGAACGTTGATCGGCAACGCACGGCTGCCGAATGGTCCCGGGGATTGGCGCCGGGCTGAGCCACCCGCGCCTCGGCAGGTCCGTCGAAGCCGCCTCTTTAAGCCGATCGCCACCGGCGCGCAACAAGGCGGGGTCCCGCAGCGGCCGGTTCAGTCAACGCCTCCACCGTCGAGGATCCGCGGACCGGTGTGACGCGTCCAGTTCCTCCCCGTCGCAAGATGGGGAGGGGAACCACCTAGGGT
>DASWMM010000036.1:0-4526 GCA_036399755.1 Allosphingosinicella sp. | reverse complement strand
CCCGCGTGCCGGCGAGCGGCTCGCTGGTCGGCGACCATGTCGTGCGCGGCAATTATACGCCCGAGATCAAATTCTCCATCGCGCCTGGTCAGGACTTTCTCCCGCCGGTCGCGCTCACCGCGCAAAGCGCCGCGGCGTCCGGTTCGGTGCCCCTGGTCTGGCGGCCGATCGCGCCGGCAAAGGGCTGGTTCCTGTCCACGGTGGGCGCGGGCGCCAATGGCGACATGATCATGTGGACATCGAGCGAGAAGCAAGCCGCGGCGATGATGATGGACTATCTGTCGCCGGACGAGGTCGCCCGTCTGGTCGCCCAGAAGGTGCTGCTCCCTGGCGGCGCCGACCGCTGCACCGTTCCGCAGGAGGTTGCCAAAGCGGCGCCGCAGTCGATGCTGTCGATGATCGCCTTCGGCCCCGAGGCGAACTTCAGTTCCCCCGCACGCCCGGCCAGGGCCGCCGCTTCGTGGAAGCCGGAATGGGCAGCGAAGCTCAGGACCAAATCCACTTATGCCGGCATGCTCGGAATGGACATGGCATCGATGATGAGCGGCGGGGACGATGAGGGCCGCGATGCCGACGAGGAAGCGCCCCGCCGCAAGGCGACAAAGGCGGAGAAGATCGGCCGCGGGCTCGGGCGCCTGCTCGGCAATTAATCGGGCGGGAGCGCCCCGCTGCGGGCGCTTCCCGGTCCAAGCAACAGGGTTTTCGGGTCGCCCTGTGCGCGAATGCTCGCCACCAGCAGGTAGGGGAGGGTGAACAGCGCGCCCAGCAGCAGCGTAAGAAGCGCGCAGAGAATACCGACGCCCCGCGAGGGTTCCCGGTAGATCATCCACGCCCCGGCGAGCAGCAGGTGCGCCTCCAAATCCGCATAGAATTGCGCCCGCCACGGGTGCGCGAGGTCGCCGAGAAACGTTCCGAGCCCGGCGAGCAGGCCGAGGCTTGCAAGCGCCCACAAGGTCACCGCGGCAACGACGGCCCAAATCAGAGCCAGGAAGATCCGAAACGCGATCATGCCGCAATAACGCGGATAAGGCGAAGCGGAGCCAGTGGGGGACGACGGCGCCGGCATTTTCGCTTACGCTAGGGTTCGATGCCGCAAACTTTTAACGACGCCGCAGCGATTGCCCGGTTCCGCGCCGACTTGGCGGCCCTGGGCGCGGTGCGCCTGCCGCTCGGGATTGCTTATTCGGGAGGGCCGGACAGCCTGGCGCTCCTTCTCCTCGCCCATGCCGCGTTTCCCGGGGAGGTGCGAGCCGCCACTGTGGACCACGGCCTGCGCGAAGCCTCGGCGGCGGAAGCCGAGCACGCCCAAAGCGTCTGTGCCGCCCTTGGCATTCCGCACGTCACGCTGCGTGTCGATGTGGCTGCGGGGGCGAGCGTTCAGGCACAGGCGCGAGAGGCTCGTTACCGGGCGCTTGCCGGCTGGATGGCGGAGGGTGGCATTCCGAGGCTCCTCACCGCCCACCACCTCGACGACCAAGCCGAGACTCTTGTCATGCGGCTGCTGCGCGGTGCCGGCGTGGCGGGATTGGCCGGCATCCGGGCGCGGCGGCCACTCGCCGGGAGCGGCGGGCCGGAAATCCTGCGCCCGCTGCTGACGTGGCGCCGGGCCGAGCTTGCCGAGATCGCCGTACGATCGGAGCTTGGGACGGTCTCCGATCCCAGCAATGTGGACCAGGCGTTTGACCGGGTGCGAATTCGCGGACTCCTGGCCGAGGCGGAGTGGCTTGAGCCCACCGCGCTCGCCCGCAGCGCGGCGGCACTGGCCGATGCGGAGGACGCTCTTGAGGCCATGGCCGCGCTTTGCCTCCGCCAATCGGTCGAGGAGCATGACGATCATCTTCTTCTTCGCACCGACGCGCTCCCTTCCGAGATGGCGCGACGCCTGCTTCTCCACTGCCTGCGCCTTCTCGCCCCCGCCGGGAAGCCGCGCGGCGAGCAGGTGACCGAGGCTCTGCGGGCGCTGCGCAAAGGCCGAACCGTCACTCTGGCCGGCGCCAAGCTCAGCCCCCAGGGAGCCTTCTGGCGGATCGAGCCCGCACCGCCACGCCGTATTGCTCAAGGCGGCAAAACCGCTTAATTCACAATCACTTGTTCCACCTGCCGCCGTCCGGCGCACCGCATAGGCTCCTTTCCGCTGACACCCTCCGCCAACATCGAGCGATTGTTCGAGAATGCCCCCGGCTGCATCGCGGTCGTGCGCGGGCCCGACCATGTCTTCGAGATCGCCAACGCCGCCTATCGCCGCCTTGCGGGGCGCAGCGACCTCGTCGGGCGCCGCGCCGCCGATGCGCTGCCGGAACTGGCCTCGCAAGGCTATCTCACCCTCCTCGACAGCGTCTACGAAAGCGGGGAGCCCTTCGTCGCCGACGCCGCGCCGGTCGCCTTTGTCCGCGAACCCGGCGCCGAGCCCGAGACTCGCTTCATCAGCTTCGTTTACCAGCCGATCCGCGACGATGCCGGCACTGTCACCGGCATCTTCGCGGAGGGCATCGACGTCACGCCCAATGCCGCGGCCGAGGCGGCACGGCGCGATGCTGAGCAGGCGCTTCGGGCCCGCGAGGCGCACCTTTCCGCTTTCTTCAACCAGTCCGCCGCCGGCATGTCGGAAGCAGATGCCTCCGGGCGCTTCATCCGGGTCAACGATCGCTTCTGCGCAATCTCCGGCCGGTCGCGCGAAGAGCTGCTGGCGATGCGGATGCAGGACATCACCCACCCGCACGATCTGCCCGAAAACCTGCCCAAATTTCACGACGCCGCGCATGTCGGCGGCTCGTTCGAGATCGAGAAGCGCTACCTCCGTCCCGACGGGAAAGCCGTCTGGGTGCATAACAGCGTCACTACGGTGCTCAGCGATGCCGGGGCGCCGCTCAGCACGATCTGCGTCACCGTCGACATCACCGATCGTCGTGCCGCCGAGGAGAAGTTGCGCGCAAGCGAGGCGCTGCAGCGGGCGATCACCGAAGCGACTCCCGAATGCATCAAGATCGTCGGCGGCGGTGGGCAGCTCCTCCACATGAACCGCGCGGGGCTTCAGCTGATCGAGGCGGAGAGCCTCGACGCGGTCCTCGGCTCCGACACGTTTTCCCTGATCGCGCCGGAGGACCGGCAGGCGTGGCGTGACTATCATGCCCGGGTGATCGGCGGCGAGACGCTGAGCTGGGAATATGACGTGATCGGCCTGCACGGCACGCGCCGGCACATGGAGACCTATGCGGTTCCCCTGCCCCAGCCTGACGGCGGCATCGCGCAGCTCGCCATCACCCGCGACATTTCGGAGCGCAAGCGGGCCGAGGAGCATCAGCGGCTGCTGATCAACGAGCTCAACCACCGGGTGAAGAACACGCTCGCCATCGTCCAGGGCCTGGCCCATCAAAGCTTCAAGGGGCACCAGGTACCGGCCCAGGTCCGGAACGCCTTCGACGGACGGCTGGCGGCCTTGTCCGCCGCGCACAACATCCTCACCGAACAAAGCTGGGAGCATGCCTCCCTCGCCGAGATCGTCGACGGGACGATCGCGCCTCACCGAGGGCGGGCGGACCGGATCGTCGCCGAAGGACCCGACATCGCGATTTCACCAAAAACGGCGGTGAACCTTGCCCTCGCCCTGCACGAGCTTGCCACCAACGCGTCCAAATACGGCGCCCTCAGCGCCTCGGCCGGGCGAGTCGAGATCCGCTGGCGGGCGGAGGACAAGCGGCTGCGCATGGTCTGGCGCGAAAGCGGCGGGCCGCCCGTGGAGCCGCCGGCAACGCGCGGCTTCGGCACCCGAATGATCGAGCGCGGCCTTGCGTCTGAACTCGGCGGCGCGGTGAAGATCGACTTTCGCCCCGAAGGCGTGGTCTGCACGCTCGACGCCGATTTGGCTGCCTAAGCGTCCCGCCTCAAAGCGCCTGCGCCGCCGCCCAGCCGCTCGCCCAGGCCCATTGAAAGTTGTAGCCGCCAAGCCAGCCGGTGACGTCCACCGCCTCGCCAATCGCGAAGAGGCCCGGAACCGTTCGCGCCTCCAGCGTGCGGGACGACAGGCCGTCGGTGGAGATGCCGCCCACCGTCACCTCCGCCTTGGCAAAGCCTTCGGTGCCGTTGGGGTGGAAGAGCCATGCGGCGAGCCGCTGCCCGGCTTCGGCGAGCTTGCGGTCGGGAAGGTTTGCAAGTTCGCCGCTGAGGGTAAGGCGCTCGGCCAGCGTGTCCGCAAGCCGCTCCGACAGCCGCCGCCCCAGCGCCGCCTTGAGCGTCGAGCGGGGGCGTGCCCGTTTCTCCTCAAGCAGCCAGTCGGGCTCGAGATCGGGCAGGAAGTCGATGGCGATCGGCTCGCCGCCGCGCCAGTAAGACGAGATCTGGAGAATGGAGGGCCCGGACAGGCCCTTGTGGGTGAACAAGGCGGCTTCGCGGAACGCCGCCTTGCCGGCGCGCGCCACCACGTCGGCGGACACGCCGGACAAGGTTCGGAACAGCGTCTCGCCCTCGCCCAGGGTGAGCGGCACCAAAGCGGGGCGCGGCTCCACCACCTTGAGGCCGAAGCGACGCGC
>DASWMM010000035.1:0-7512 GCA_036399755.1 Allosphingosinicella sp. | reverse complement strand
TCGCCGAAGTCACCGTCGCGTCGGAAATCGTCCACGATCCCGACGAGGCGCCCGCCCAGATCGACGCGGCGATCGTCGCGATGCTCACCCACCGCCGGCCGATCTATATCGAGGTGCTGCAGGACGTGTGGGGGATCGATTGCGCCCGCCCGGAAGGCACGCTTGCCGCCCTGCAACTGGTCAGCGAGCCTGCCGCGCTCGAGGCATTGCTCGACGCCGCCTGGGCGCGCATCACCTCGGCGGAGCGGCCGGTGCTCTGGCTCGGCGTCCAGCTCCAGCGCTTCGGCCTCCAGGATCGGGTCCAGCGCCTCGTCGAGGCGAGCGGACTTCCCTTCACCACCACCAGCCTCGGCAAGACGGTGCTGGACGAAGCGCAAGGACAGTTTATCGGCACCTACGCCGGCCCGGCCTCGCCCGCCGTCACCCGCGAGATCGTCGAAGGCTCCGACTGCCTGATCACCCTGGGCGCGATCATCACCGACGACTATCTCGACATCATGAAATCGAGCTACGGCGACATGATCTGCGTCGACGACACGGACGCGCGGATCGGCCATGCGCGCTATGACGACATCTTCTTCGGCGATTTCGTCGACGGCCTGATTGCCCGTTTCGAAGCGGGCGAGGGCTGGCCGCGCGCCTGGAAGCCGCTTCCCCCGCCCGCGCCCGAGCCCGATCCCGCGCCGGACGGCCGGCTTACCTACAACCGCTTCTTCCACCAGCTCACCAGCTTCCTTAAAACGGAAGGCCTCACCGACGAAACCGTGCTGGTGCTCGGCGAAAGCACCTCGCTCTACGTCTTCGGCAACCTCTTCGGCCTGCCGCGCGATTCCTTCGTCGCCCAGGCGGCCTGGGGCTCGCTCGGCCACGAAACCGGCTGCGCGCTCGGCGTTGCGCTCGCCTCGGGCAAGCGTCCGTTCGTGGTCGCGGGCGACGGCGGTTTCATGATGATCTGCCAGGAAATCTCCAGCCTGGTGCGCGCCGGCGCGGGCGCCGCGGTGTTCGTGATGAGCAACAAGGGCTACGCGATCGAACAAGCCTTCGTGAACTTGGACGCGTTCGAGCTCGGAGGCGCCTTTGCACCGTTCGACGTTCTCCCCACCTGGGATTATCTGGCGCTTGCCCAGGCGTTCGGCGCCCAGGGATACCGGGTGGAGAATGGCGAGGGGCTCGCCGACGCACTTGCCGAGATCAAGGCCAAGCCCGGCGTCACCGCCCTCGTCGAAGTCGTCATCCCCGCGAACGATCTCGCCCCGCAGCTCAAGCGTCTCGCCAAACCGCCCAGCAGCCTGCGCAAATATTACCGCACACCGATTCCGGAGTAGTTGAATCCTCCCCTGCCTTTGCAGGGGAGGGGGGACCACCCGAAGGGTGGTGGAGGGGCCGAGCGAAGCGAGGAGAACGGCTCCGGCTTCACCTCCGCCGCCCCTCCACCATGCTGCGCACGGGCCGCCCTCCCCTGCAAAGGCAGGGGAGGATTAGAACTTAGTCCCGATCCGGCGCGCCGAGCGGAAATAGCGGCCTGTATTCCCGAGCCTCGTCCACGGCCCGAGCAAAGCTCGGCCGGGCAAGCAGCCGGGCGCGATAGGCCCTGAGCGTTGCGCAGCTTTCGGGGATCGGATGCGTCCAGTCGGCGTAGAACAAGGCCGGCGCCGCCGCGCAATCGGCCATCGTGAAGTCCGCCCCGGCCGCCCATTCGCGCCCGGCAAGCTCGGTTTCGAGCCATGCGTAGGAGCGCTCCAATTTCGCCACCGCCTTGGCCATCCCCTCGGCGCGCTTCACCGGATCCCCCGTGAGCGCGCCATCCACGGCGTGCTGCGCCGCGTCCATGACGTGAAGATCGAAGAAGCGGTCAAGGAAGCGCACCTCGAGCGCCGCTACCGGGTCGGTGGGAAGCAGCCGCACCGGGCCGGGATGCTTCAGTGCAAGATATTCGATGATGATGCTCGTCTCGGCCACGGTGCGGGCGCCGTCGCCGAGCACCGGAAACTTCCCCAGTGGCCAGCGCCGCCGCCACTCCGCGGTATGCGCCGATTCCGGCCAGACGGAGTGAAAGTCGAACGGGGTGCCGTTCTCATACAGCGCGATCAGCACCTTCTGGGTGTAGGACGAGAATGGGTGGCCGTAGAGGGTTAGCATCGGTGTCTCCTGTAATCATCCCCTGCCCTTGCAGGGGAGGGGGACCGCACGAAGTGCGGTGGAGGGGCGGCGACGGTGAAACCGGCGCCGTTGGCGCGGGCCCCTCCACCATGCTTCGCATGGTCCCCCTCCCCCGGGAATCCGGGGGAGGATTAGGTGCCCCTGTACCAATCCCGCTTCAGCCTCGTGCTTGCAACGAAATACAGCGCCGCGCTCAGCAGGTAGAAACCCAGTCCGTACAAAATCGAATATTGCAGCGAATCCTCACCGTGGGCAGCCTTCATGGTGTCGGACATGAAACCCAGGAAGAAGATGCCGAAACCAATGCCGATGAGGTTGTTGATGAACAGGAAGCTCGCCGAGGATGTCGCCCGCATGTTGGGGGGGACGATGTGCTGGACGGCGGCGATCACCGGGCCGAGCCAGGCCAAAGCGAGCATCTGGCCGATCGTGAACAGCACCCAGGCGAGCTCCAGCGGCGCGAACAGCCCGAAGGCAAAGCAAGGCGCGGCGAGCAGGAAGCACACCGCCGGGATGAGGGCGTAGGCGGCCGGATTGCCCTGGCCGGTGCGGTCGCCGATCCAGCCGCCGAGCCAGGTGCCGGCGACTCCGCCGACCAGCACGATCGAACCGTAGAAGTAAGAGACTTCGATCAGTTCAAGCCCGAAGCTGCGCGAAAAGAAGCTCGGCAGCCAGAAAATGAGGCCGTAGCCCAGGATCGAGCCGGACGCGGCGCCGAAGGAGAGCAGCCAGAAGCTGGGCGTGCGGGCGAGCGTTGCGGCGACCACAGCGAAGGGCGGGGCGGGCGCGCTGGCGCTGCCGTCGGCGCTGTCGAAGCCGCCGCGCACCGGTTCGCGGATGAAGAGCTTGACCAGCAGGGCGGCGGGCAGCCCGGCAAGGCCGACGATGAGAAACGCCGAGCGCCAGTCGAGGTGGGAGGCGATCCAGCCGCCGAAGAACACGCCCAGCGCCGACCCGATCGGGATGCCGAGCGAGAACAAGGCCAGCGCTCGCGCGCGCCGCTCCTTGGGGAAATAATCCGAGATAAGGGCGTAGGAGGGTGCGACGCCGCCCGCTTCGCCGATGCCAACTCCCATCCGCGCAAGGAACAGGTGCCAGAAGTTCTGCGCGAAGCCGCACAGGGCGGTAAAGGCGCTCCACAGGGCAACGGACACCGCAATGATGTTGACCCGGCTCTTGCGGTCGGCGAGCCACGCCACCGGAATGGCGATGCCGGAGTAGAAGAGCGCGAAGGCAATGCCGCCCATAAGACTGAGCTGCGTGTCGCTGAGCTGCAGCTCGGCTTTGATCGGCACGGCGAGGACGCCGATGATCTGCCGGTCGATGAAGTTGAAGATGTAGGCGAGGAGCAGGATCGCCAGGACTCGCCCCCCGTTGCCGGGGGCCTGGGCCCCGCTCACATTGCTCCTCGCCATAATCGGGTCCCTTAGAACTTAACCGCGGCCGACACGGTGAAGGTGCGCGGCGGGCCGTAGAAGGCGATCAGCGAGTTGCCCGTCAAGGCCCCCGGGAACACATAGCCGCCAACCCGGTAGCGCTCGTTGCTGATGTTGCGGGCATGGGCGCCGAGCTGGAACCGGTCGTTCTCGGATGTCCACACCAGGCTCGCGTCGAACAGGGCATAGCCATTCTCGTCAAGAGTCGGATTGGCGATCTCGAACAGGGTGTAGCTGCTGCGGAACGACACGGACGGTGTGAAGGCAACCGAGCCGCTGCCGCCGAGATCGTTGACGTAATTGGCCGTGAGGTTGCCGTTCCACTTGGGCGTGTTCTGGAAGTTGCGCTCGTCGGCCAGCTCGCGAACGGTGAGGCTGACCGGATCGAACGAGATGAAGCTGTCGAACTCGGCATGGGTGTAACCGAGCGACCCGGTAATCGAGAACGCGTCGGACAGTACGGCGCGGCCCTCGAACTCGGCGCCGTAGATTGTGGAGCGGCCGACATTGACCACTTCGCTGGCAACGGTGGTGCCGACCAGATACTGCTGGGTGACCTGCTGGCCCTTATACTTCGACAGGAAGCCGGCGACGTTGAAGAACAGCCTCCGGCCGGCATTGCCCTTGAGGCCGAGTTCGTAGGCGTCGACCTTTTCCGGATTGTAGCCGTTCACCGTGTTGGGAACGAGCACCGCGTCGCCGCGCGGATCGAAGCCGCCCGATTTGAAGCCGTTCGAGTAGGACGCGTAGACCATCAGGTCGTCGGTCGGCTTGTAGCTGATCGAGGCGCGCGGCGTGAATTCGGAGAAGGTGCGCTCGTTTGTGTAGTTGGTGCGCGGCGCGCCCAGCGGCACGGCGGCGGCATTGCCGAAGGTGGGGCTGCGGATGCCGAGATAGTTCTGGCGGAACACCGTGCCTTCGCGCTTGTCGCTGGTGTAGCGGCCGCCGACGGAGACCGCGAGCTGATCGGTGATGTCGAAGCTGACGTCCGCGAAGGCCGCGTAGCTCTTGGTATCGACATCGCCGGTGGTGAGGGTGGTGAGGCCGGCATTGCCGATCACCGTGTCGAACCCGCCGGACGCGGAATTGTTGATGTAGTAAAGGCCGGCGACGCCTTGGATCCGTTCGCCGGTGAAGAGCAGCTGCAGTTCCTGGGTGAAAGCGTGGTCCTTGTAGAAGGACGGAATGTCGAGGACGGGCCCGGGCGTGCCGTCGAAATCGATCACGGTTTCGGTGTGGCCCTTGCGATAAGCGGTGATCGACTTGAAGGTAAGGTCGTCGGTCAGCTCGAACTCAAGCGTTCCGGACACGCCGGAGGTTTCGACATTGTTGTCGTCGCCGACGCCCGCGCGGGTGTCGTAGACGCTGGCCGGCGGCGCGAAATTGGCGAGAGTGCCATTGCCGACTTCGCGGTGGCCGTGGCGCGGGTTGGATTCATCGTCGGTCTTGTCGGCGGCGATGCGCACGAAGAGGCGGTCGGTGGGCTGCCATTCCAGGCTGAGACGGCCGGCCATGACGTCCTTGTTGTAATGCTCGGCACCGGTGAGCAGGTTTTCGCCGAAGCCGTCGCGCTTGTAGTAGGCGAAGCCGGCGCCGATCGAGAGGGTGTCGCCCACCGGAACCGTGATCGTGCCCGACAGGTCGGTCTGGTTGTAGGTGCCGTAGGCGCCGCGCACCCGGGCTTCGAAGTCGTTGCCGAGGCGGCGGGTGACGTATTTGATCGCGCCGCCGATGGTGTTGCGGCCGTAAAGCGTGCCCTGCGGACCGCGAAGCACTTCAACGCGCTCGACATCGAAAATGTCGAGCACCGCGCCCTGCGGGCGGGCGACATAGACGTCGTCGATGTAGAGGCCGACGCCGGGCTCGAAGCCCCACACCGGATCCTGCTGGCCGATACCGCGGATGAAGGCGATCAGCGTCGAGTTGGAGCCGCGGGCGATCTGCAGCGTCAGGTTGGGGGTCTGCTGCTGAAGGGCGGTGATGTCGACGGCGCCCTGATTTTCGAGCGCTTCGCCGCTGAAGGCGGAGACGGAGATCGGAACGTCCTGAAGGCTTTCCGCGCGGCGGCGGGCGGTGATCACGATATCGTCCCCGAGCATCGCCGCGTCCGCGCTTCCGGTGGCTTCCGACTGGTCCGCGGCGTCGGTCGCCGCGGCGGCCACTTCCTCCTGCGACTGCGGGTTCTCGACCGACTGCTCCTGCGCAAAGGCGGGAAGGGCGGCGGTGAGCGCTGCAAAGGCGGTGCCGAGGCGAAGTGCGGTGATCATGCGGTTGCGGGTCATTGGCTTACTCCTGGTCATGCGGTCTGGGTTTGGAAAACAGGCGGCAGGCTGGCCGCGAATTCGCGGAAAAGGCTGTTGAAGCGCTCCGGCTCCTCAAGGTGCGGGGCGTGGCCGGAGCGGGGAAAGGTGACTGCGCGGGCATTCGGCAGGGCCGCCACCAGGTGTTCGGCGGTGTCGGAACCGTAGAGCTGGCTGTGCGCGCCGTGGACCACCAGGGTGGGCTGTTCGATCCGCGGCAAGGCGGCGCGCAGATCTTCCTCCACCAGCGAAGTCCAGATTGCCGAGATCGCCCCCGGATCGTTGCCGGCGAATTCGGCGCCCGCCCAGGCGGCAAGGTCGCGGAGCTCCTCGCGCACCGGCTGGGCAAAGATCGCCGAGCCTGCAGCCTGGCCGAAGGCCTGGTAATCCTCCGCCATTGCCTGCCGGCGCGCGTCGCACAGATCGGGTGACAGGCCGAGCGTCCAGCCATCGCCGTTCAGCACCCGGGGCGTCATATCGACGATCACCGCGCCCGCGAAACGGCGCGCGGACGCGCCCGACAGCAGCCGCCACAGGATCGATGCGCCAAGCGACCAGCCGACGCCGATCACGCCCTCCAGATCGAGCTGCTCGACCAGGTCGGTAACGTCTTGCGCCAAAGTCTCGATGGTGAGGCCGGCGCCGTCTCCGCGCGACATCCCGTGGCCGCGCAGGTCGACGCTCACCAGCCGGAACTCGTCCGCCAAAGCCGCTTGCTGCTTCCAGAAGCCCGCATGGGCCATCATGCCGTGCAGCAGCACCACCGGACGCCCGGTTCCATCCTCGCGAAACGCGATGCGCGTCCCGTCACGGGCGGTGATATGCGGCAAAAATAGATCCTCCCCAAAGCGGTCCTGTTTTCAGGATCTCGCGTCCGGTCCAGCTTCGCTCACGATGAAACCCGAGTCAAGGTTCAAGTTGACGGTTGGTTCAGGTTTGTTCCGGATTTGCGCCGCCTGCGCAGAAAGATGGAAAGCCTACTTGACGGAAAGGAAGCTTGTCATGTAAAGGTACCTTCACACACAAGGGAGGATGAAATGAGCAAGTCCACGGCGCGCAGGCGCTACAACATGGCGGTTCTGGGGTGTTCGGCGGGCTATGCCTGCGCGCTGTTCGGCGCGGTGAGCTATTTCAACAATCACCCGGATGCCCGTTCCGTCACCGCTTACGCCGCCGCGATCGTTCCCGCGCTTCTGGTTGTTGGCATCTTTGTCGCGATCGGACGCTACCTTGTCGAGGAACGCGACGAGTTTCAGCGGCTGCTGATGGTGCGCCAATCGCTTGTCGCCTCCGGCCTGGCGCTCAGCGTCGCGACGATCTGGGGCTTTCTTGAAAGCTTCGGTCTTGCCCCGCACGTCGATGCCTATTGGATCGCGGTGATCTGGTTCGGAGGTCTTGGCGTCGGCGACTGCGTCAACAAGCTGACCGTGGCGCGCGGCGCATGAAGAACCGGTTGCGCGAATTGCGGGCCGAGCGCGGCTGGAGCCAGCAGCATCTCGGCGAACTCCTGGAGGTGAGCCGCCAAAGCATCAACGCCATCGAAGCGGAACGCTACGACCCGTCGCTGCCTTTGGCCTTCAAAATCGCCGAACTCTTCGGCCTCACCATCGAAGGGG
>DASWMM010000034.1:0-6555 GCA_036399755.1 Allosphingosinicella sp. | reverse complement strand
CGGTCGGCATGGGCATGATGGTCTCGGCGGGCGACCTGCTGACGCTCTACGTGGGCCTGGAGCTGCTCAGCTTGGCCTCCTACGTGCTCGCCTCCTTCCAGCGGAAGGACAACCGCTCGGCCGAAGCCGGCCTCAAATATTTCGTCCTCGGCGCGCTCGCCTCCGGCATTTTGCTCTACGGCGTGTCGCTGCTGTACGGCTTCACCGGCTCGACCCTGTTCGGTGACATCGCCGCAGCCCTCGGCCGCGACGGCGTGTCGAAGGGCGAGCTGTTCGGCCTGGTGTTCGTCCTCGCCGGCATCGCCTTCAAGGTGTCCGCAGTGCCGTTCCACATGTGGACGCCGGACGTCTATGAAGGCGCGCCGACCCCCGTCACCGCATACTTCGCCTCGGCGCCAAAGGTCGCCGCCATGGCGCTCCTCACCCGAGTCGCGATCGAGGCGCTCGGCCCCGCCACCTTCGAATGGCGCCAGATCATCATCTTCATGGCGCTCGCCTCCACGATCCTCGGCGGCGTCGCGGCGATCAACCAGCCCAACATCAAGCGCCTGCTCGCCTACAGCTCGATCAACAATGTCGGCTTCGCGCTGATCGGCCTCGCCGCCGCCAGCAAGGAAGGCGTCGCCTCGATCCTCTTCTACATGGCCGTTTATGTGGTGATGACCATCGGCTCGTTCCTGATCGTGCTGCGCATGCGCGATGCGGAGGGCAGAGCGGTCGAGACCATCTCCAGTCTGGCCGGCTTGTCGCGCACGCGGCCGATGATGGCCGCTGCGATGGCGATGTTCATGTTCAGCCTTGCCGGCATTCCGCCGCTGTTCGGCTTCTGGCCGAAGTTCCTGGTCTTCAACGCCGCGGTGCAGGCCAACCTCACCTGGCTCGCCGCCGTCGGCATCGCCACCTCGGTGATCGGCGCTTATTATTACCTGAAGATCGTCAAGACGATGTACTTCGACGATCCCGCCCCCGCCTTTGCCGAGACCAGGGACGTGCCGCAGTCCGTGCTGATCGCCGCCTGCGCCTTGTTCGTCTCGCCGCTCGGCTACCTCGCGATCCCGCTGCTCGATCCGCTGACCCTCAACGCCGCGGGATCGCTCTTCTAAGAGCTTGCCTTTGACCGTGCTCCGCCAACCTTCCCCAAAGGAGGTGGCGCCGGGCGGGAGCTTCGCATTAGGGTGCCGCGATGCGACCGTTCCTTTCAGCCCTATTTGCGCCGGCCCTTCTCTTGCTGCCCGCCCCGTCCTGCCAGGCACAGGCGCAGGTGCCGCTGCAGGCGCGAGTTGAGCAAAGGCTTGCCCAAAGCGGCCCCGGCACCCGCTTCGGCTTGGTGGTGGCAGCGGATGACGGAACCGAGATCGTTTCGATCGATCCGAAAGGCCGCTTCATCCCGGCCTCCAACACCAAATTGCTCACCACCGCGGCGGCCTTTCACACCCTCCAAGGGCTGGAGCAGCCGGACAGCGCCGGCGGCGCCGCGGTGCGGCTGGAGGGCGGCGCGGTTGCGGACGTGGTGCTCGTCGGCAATGGCGATGCGAGGCTGTCCTCGGCGCCGGACTGCGTCTCGGATTGCCTGGCGACGCTTGCCGATGCGGTGGCCGCACGGACGAAGCGCGTGCGGCATGTGATCGGCGATGACAGCCTGTTCCCGGACCAGCGCTGGAGCCCCGGGATGAGCTGGAACAACATACCTACCCGATCCGGCACCGGAATCTCGGCGCTCACGCTGGACGACAACGAACTGGTCGTGCAGGTCGCTCCCGGTGCGCCCGGCCAGGTCCTCCGCCTGGGGCACGCTTCCTACTACACGATCGACAATCGCGCCGTGACGGTGGCCGGCGGTGCGACGAACCTGTCGGTGGATCGGATGCCCGGCAGCTTCCTGGTTCGCCTGACCGGTACGATCGGCACCGAGCCGGAGCGGTTGCGCCTCGGCATCGACGATCCCGCGCATTATGCGGCCTGGCGGTTGAAGGCGCTCCTTGAGGCGCGCGGCGTTCGGATCGTCGGCGCGGTTCAGGTCCAGCACCGTCCGCTTCGGCCCTACGACGACCCGGCTGTCCGCAACGGCGCCCCGGCACCGCGTCCACCTCAGGCCGAGCCGCTCGCCCGCCTCGTTCCTCCGCCGCTCGCCGACGATCTGACGCTGATCAACAAGGTCAGCCAGAACCTCCACGCGGAATTGCTGCTGCGCCGCGTCGGGCTGGCGGAAGGCACCGGCTCGATCGCCGATGGCGTGGCGGCCGTGGAGCGGATGCTGGCCGAAGCGGGCGTGCCGAAGGAACAGGCCGACCTGTCCGACGGATCGGGCATGTCGACCTACAACCGCTTCTCGCCGCGCGGGATCGTCACGTTCCTGGGGTGGGCGCGCAAGCAGCCCTGGGGGGAGGCCTACCGCGCAACCCTGCCGGTCGGCGGAGTCGACGGCACCCTCGCGCGCCGCTTCAAGGGCACTGCACTGGAAGGACGCATCTTCGCCAAGACGGGCAGCCTCAACGCGACGAGTGCGCTCTCCGGCTACCTGATCGCCAAAAGCGGGCGGACTTTGATCTTTTCCGCTTACGCCAACGACATTCCGGAAGGTGCCGCCGCAAGCAAAGCGGTGGACGACGCGCTCCTCGCCATCGCCGCGGAGAATTGAGCGTGACCATTCGCACGGTCGCCGAGACCCGCTCCACCAACGACGACGTCGCGGCCCTTGCCGCGGCGGGTGAAGCGGAAGGCCTCTGGGTGCGCGCCGAGCGGCAGAGCGGGGGCAGGGGGCGTCAGGGGCGGCCCTGGTCCTCGCCGCCCGGCAATCTCTACGCCAGCACTCTGGTGCGGCTCCGCCCGGGCGATCCGCCTCCGCCCAGCCTCGCGCTGGCCGCGGCAGTGGCGCTGCACGATACAGTGTCGCTTTGGGCGCCCAAGGCGGGGGTCCGGATCAAATGGCCCAACGATCTGCTCGCAAACGGCGCCAAGCTCGCGGGCATTCTTCTTGAGCGGGCAGGGGATGCGGTGGTGATCGGCTTCGGCGTCAACCTCGCGCACCATCCCGACGATCTCGAACGGCCCGCAACGAGCATCGCAACCCTCGCCGGCGCGGCGCCGAAGCCGGGGCCGTTCCTCGAACAACTCGTGGAAATTTTCGCCCGCACGCTGGGCACCTGGCGCGGCTCAGGCCTGCGCGCGATCCGTGCGGCCTGGCTTGAACGCGCGCATCCGCTCGGCACCCCGCTCAACACGCCCGAGGGCGAAGGCCTGTTCGAGGGCCTGGATGAAGGAGGCGCGCTTCGCCTGCGCCTGCCGCACGGGAAAGTGCGGCTGGTTCACGCCGGCGACGTGTTCCTGCTTTAACGAATGCGCGGACCGCCGAAGGGGAGCGGCGGCGGCGGACGGCGGTCGCGGCGCGGCAACTGCGCCTGATAAGCAACCCCGCAATGCTGCACGCAATAGGGAAAGCCCGGGTTCGCCTGCGCGCCGCAGAAGTGGAAATCGGGCTCTCCGGGATGGCCGATCGGCCACTTGCAGATCCGCTCGTTGAGATCGAGCAGGCTGGTCTTGTCGGCGATTTCCGGGCTCGGCTTGGCCGGCACCAGCCGGCGCGGCGGAGCCGGCGGAATCGGCGATTGCTGCTCGCCCGGCGCCTGGCGGAGGAAGCCGCCCGGGCCGATGGAACGGATCAACGGCGGCGGCGGCGGGGGCGGCGCTGCGGGAGCGGCGTCCTCTTCCTCGTCCTCGTCCCCTGTCTCGGCCTGCGCTTCCCACGGAGCAGCCTCGGGCTCATCGGCGGGCGCGGCCTCGACAACCGGCGCCGGCTCTGGAGCCAGCGGCTCAGGCGCGGCGGCGGCGGCAGGCGCGGGCGCCTCCTCTATCGGCGTGGGCGGCGGCGCAACGGCGGCCGCCGGGGCGGGATCGTTGGCCTTCACCGGCGAGGGACGCGCCTGCAGGCCGAGGCGGTGCGCCTTGCCGATGACCGCGTTGCGCGACACGCCGCCAAGCTCCTCGGCGATCTGGCTTGCGGTATTGCCCTGGGTCCAGAGCTCCTTCAGGCGGTCGATCCGTTCGTCGGTCCAGGACATTTTATTCTTCTTCCTTCACGGCTTGCGGCCCACTGCGTCTGCCTCTAGCGACGGCGCGATGAAAGACCAGCCTTCCAATTGGGTCAGAGCCGAACCTGGCGTGCCGACAATCCGGCGCGTCAACTGGGGCGGGCTCCAGACCCTCTATGTGAAGGAGGTGATGCGTTTCTTCAAGGTCCAGCTTCAGACCGTGTGGGCGCCCGCGATCACCACGCTCATGTTTCTGGTCATCTTCACCGTCGCCTTGGGCCGAAGCGGCCGCATGGTGGAGCTCAGCGGCACCAGCTTCCACCTCGCGGACTTCCTGGCGCCCGGACTCATCATCATGGGCATGATCCAGACCGCATTCGCCAATTCCAGCTTCTCGCTGCTGGTTGGAAAACTTCAGGGCAACATCATCGACTATCTGATGCCGCCGCTGTCCACGGCCGAGTTGATGACGGCACTCGTCGGCGCCGCCGTCACCCGCGCGGCGCTGGTCGGAATGGCGGTGTTCGTGGCGATGCAGTTCTGGCCCGGCGTCCACGTCATGCCTGTGCACCTCGGCGCGGTAATCTGGTTCGCGCTGATGGGCAGCATCATGCTTTCCATCTTCGGCCTGCTCACCTCGATCTGGGCCGACAAGTTCGACCACGCTGCCGCGGTGACCAACTTCGTCGTCGCGCCATTGTCGCTTCTGTCCGGCACATTCTACTCGATCGACAGCCTCGCCCCCGCCTTTCAGGCGGTGAGCCACGCCAACCCGTTCTTCTACATCATCTCGGGCTTTCGCTACGGCTTCCTCGGTGCCGCGGATTCCCCGATCCTGTTGGGCGGCTTGCTGCTGCTTGCGATCAACGTCGCGCTCGGCACGCTCTGCTACGTCCTCCTGCGCAAGGGCTGGAAGCTCAAGAGCTGAACGCGCGCTGTCAGGTCTGTTCAGCACCGAAACATTCCAGGGCGTGTAGAAACTCCTCATCGCACTGAGAAGGAGTTTATCCCATGCGCAAGTTTCTGATCTCCGCCGTTGCCCTGACCAGCATCGCTCTGTCCGCCGCTCCGGCCGCGGCCCAGTACCGCGGCGGCCACAACAATGGCGGCTACAACAATGGCGGCGCGGCAATCGAGCGCCAGATCGACCAGATCGAACAGCAGATCGACCGTCTGCGCGACCGCGGCCTGATCTCCCGCCAGGAAGCGTTTCGCCTCGATCGTCAGGCCGAGCAGATCGACCGGCTTCACGACCGCTATCGCCGCAACGGCCTCAGCCAGGGTGAGCATCGCGACCTGACTCAGCGCATCCAGAACCTGCGCCAGCGCGTGCAGGCGGAGCGCCAGGAAGGCCGCCGCGACGATCGCCCGAACTACCGCCGCTAAGCCGGCAGGGGCGCGGTGTGTTGACGCCGCGCCCGCCCAATCTCTAGAGGAAAGGCGGCTCTTCCCAGGGCCGCCTTTTCGCACTTCAACGACGTTCCAGAGGAGCCCCCGATGGCCATCACGCCGCTTATGCCCGTTTACCCGCGCTCACCCGTGCGGCCGGTGCGAGGCGAGGGGGTCTATCTCTATGGCGAGGACGGGACGCAGTACCTCGATTTCGCGAGCGGCATTGCGGTGAACCTGCTCGGCCACGGCCACCCGCATCTCACCAAGGCAATCCAAGAGCAGGCGGCGACGCTGATCCACGTCTCCAACCTGTACGGATCGCCGCAGGGGGAGAAACTGGCGCAACGTCTGGTCGACAACACCTTTGCCGACACCGTCTTCTTCACCAATTCGGGCGCCGAAGCGGTGGAGTGCGCGATCAAGACCGCGCGCCGCTACCAGCACCATCACGGTCGGCCCGAAAAGAACGTCCTCCTGACCTTTCGCAACGCCTTTCACGGCCGGACGCTGGCGACGATCAGCGCCACCGATCAGCCCAAGCTGCGCGACGGCTTCGCGCCGATGCTGCCCGGCTTCGAAGTGCTGGAGTTCGACAATCTGGATGGGGTGAAGGCGGCGATGGCCGACAACGTCGCCGGCTTCCTGGTTGAGCCTGTGCAGGGCGAAGGCGGCATCCGCCCGGCAAGCCCGGAGTTCATGCACGGCCTGCGCGCGCTCGCCGACGAGCATGACCTCATGCTGGTGCTCGACGAGGTCCAGTGCGGCGTCGCCCGCACCGGCAAGCTCTATGCCTACGAGCATTACGGAATCGAGCCGGACATCCTCGCCACCGCCAAGGGGATCGGCGGCGGCTTCCCGCTCGGGGCCTGCCTTGCCACGGAGAAAGCGGCCGCCGGTATGGTGGTCGGCACCCACGGCTCCACCTACGGCGGCAACCCGCTCGCCATGGCCGCCGGCCAGGCGGTGCTCGACGTCATCCTGGAGCCGGGCTTCCTCGACCACGTCACCCGCATGGGCGAGCGCCTGCGCGGTGCCCTCGAGCAGATGATCCCCAATCACGATCATCTGTTCGAAGGCGTGCGTGGCCTCGGCCTCATGCTCGGCATCAAGATGAAGACCGACAGCCGTGCCTTCG
>DASWMM010000033.1:0-13518 GCA_036399755.1 Allosphingosinicella sp. | reverse complement strand
TCAACGATATCGACATCGGCACGTCGCCGACCAACGTTCAGATGCCCACCGTCGGCACCGCCACCCGGCAGGTCGAACTGCCCAGTGTCACCATCGACAAGGGCAACGCCCAGCCGGCGCCGGTTCCGATCCCCGCCCCCGCTCCCGCTCCCGCGCAAGGCAACGCCCAGTAACGCCTCTTCCGGGGCGGGCCGGGGCGCGCTAGCAGTTTCGCTCATGGCCCGCTCCTTTTCCGATCCGATGCGCGCGGCGCTCGATGAGGCGCGCGCCGCCGCGGCGGCCGGCGAAGTGCCGGTCGGCGCGGTGGTGACTCGCGGCGGCGAAGTTGTCGGCGCCGGCCGCAACCGGATGCGGCTGGACAGCGATCCCACCGCCCATGCCGAGATGGTGGCGTTGCGCAGCGCTGCGGCGGCGCTCGGCACCTCCCGGCTCGACGATTGCGACTTGTGGGTGACCCTGGAGCCCTGCGCGATGTGCGCCGGTGCGATCGCGCTTGCCCGGATCCGGCGCCTCTATTTCGCTGCGGCGGACCCAAAGGGCGGGGCGGTGCTGCACGGCCCGCGGCTGTTCTCGCAGCCGACCTGCCACCACGCGCCCGAAGTCTATGCCGGTCTCGGCGAAGAGGAAGCGGGCGAAATGCTCAAGGCGTTCTTCCGCGACCGGCGCGGCGTCTAAAGCGCGGCGGGCACGAACCAGTCGTAGCTCTTATACTGAACCGCCGGCACGGCTCGGCCCGAGGCGTCGAGTGCGGGGCGGTAGCGGAAGCGCTTTTCGATCAGGCGGCAGGTGACGTCGTCCAGCTCGGCGTGGCCGCTGGAGCGCATCACCGCGCAGCCGCCCACCCGACCGTCGGCGCGCACCGTGAAGCGCACCGCGACGGTGCCTTGAGCACGGGCGCGCAGGGCGGAGCGGGGATAGTCCCGATTGGCGATGGCGCCGGCGATTCGCTCGGCCCCGCGCGCACCGCCGCCGCCGGAACCCGAGCCCGAGCCGCCGCCGCCGCTGCCAAGGCCCTCTCCGCCCGTGCCGGAGCCGGTACCCTCGACCGTCGCTACCCCCGCCGATGCGTCGCGGCCCGCCGGCACCGGCACCTGTTCGGGAACAGTGGGCAGCACGGGAGGCACCGGCAGCGGCGTTGGTGGCGCTACGATGGGGGCAGGGCTGGCCTTGAGGCTCGGCGGGGCGGCTGCGCCTTCTTCCGTCCGCGTCGGCCGGTCCGGCACGGTGACCACCGGCGGAGGTGGGGCCAGCGCCTGCAGGGGAATGAGCTTCAGCCGCTCCTCTTCAGCGCCCCGGAACTCGCCTCGAAGCCCGACCAGCAGCGCGTAGAAAAGCAACGCGTGGAACAGCGAGGCGCCCGCCACGGCGGCGGCGCGGTCCTTCCGGCGGAGAGCGGCAAAAGCCATGCGCCTTCCTGCCACAAAAGCGCTGAACGCGGGAGGAACACGTGGAAGAGGCGCCGGATCGCTCCGGCGCCTCCTTCTTCGTGTCGGCTAAGGGCTTATTGGCCCTGGCTGATCGGCACCACGCGCAGCTCGACGCGGCGGTTCTGCTGGCGGCCCATGTCGGTCGCGTTGCTTGCGATCGGCTGACTGGAGCCGAAGCCCTGGGTCGCAATCCGGGTGCGGTTGATGCCGCGCTGCGTCAGGTAATTGGCAACCGATTCAGCCCGGTTCTTCGACAAGGGCACGTTGATCGCATCGCCGCCCGACGGATCGGTGTGGCCGTAAACGTCGATCAGAGTCGACGGGTAGGCGTTGAGCGTGGTGGCGACCTGATCGAGCACCGAATAGAATTGCGGCTGGATCTCGTAGCTGTTGACCGGGAAGGTGATGCCGGACGGCATGGTCAGAAGAAGCTCGTCGCCCTCGCGCTCGACGACGACGCCGGTGCCCTGGGTCTGGCGGCGAAGATCGGCTTCCTGGCGGTCCATATAGGTGCCGATCGCGGCAGCCGCGACTGCGCCGACGCCCGCGCCGATCGCGCGCTCGGTGCGGTCGCGCTTGCCGCCGATGATGTCGCCCGCGAAATATCCGGCAACCGCGCCAAGCACGCCGCCGATCGCGCCCTTTTGCGAAAGCTCGCTCTTGCCGGTCTCCGGATTGGTGACGCAGGCGGTGGTGGAAAGCAGTGCAACAGCGGCCATGCTTCCGAAAATACGATTCTTGATACGCATACTTGAGTCCTTATCCCTGTGGGGGTCTGGTCTGAAAACCACCCATTCAACTGCCAATCGCTCGGCAAGGTTCCATTTCGGCTCCGGAAGGGCGGTAAGGAAGTGGTTGTGGCGGGGAAGGGCTTGCGGCTAAAGCAAGGCCGCGCCCATGCCGCCTTCCCCTGCCCTTCAGCCCTTTCCCTGGTTCGACGTTGTCGTCATCCTGCTGCTTGTGGGCTTGAACGGGGTGTTCGCAATGGCGGAGCTTGCGATCGTCTCGTCGCGCAAGCCGCGGCTCAAGGCACTTGCCAAATCCGGCCGCCGCGGTGCTCAGACGGCGCTCGATCTCGCCGCGGAGCCGGGGCGGTTCCTGTCCGCCGTGCAGATCGGGATCACCCTGATCGGAATCCTCGCAGGCGCTTATTCCGGCTCGAGCCTGGGCGGGCCAACGGGCCAGCGAATCGCCCTGCTCGGAGTCGCGCCGGACACCGCGCAGACGGTTGGCTTCACCATCGTGATCATGATCACCACCTACGCGTCTCTCGTTATCGGCGAGCTGGTGCCCAAGCAATTCGCCCTCCGCGCCCCCGAAGGGATTGCCGCTGTGATGGCGCCGCCGATGCTGCTGGTGGCGCGCGTGACGGCGCCGCTGGTCTGGCTGCTCGACAAGACAAGCGCGCTGATCTTCCGGCTACTGCGCCTCAACCGCGAGGAGACCAAGGCGGTCACCGCCGAGGAACTGCACCTGGTCGTCGCCGAAGCGCACAGCGCCGGTGTCCTCGAGGAGTATGAGCGGGCGATCATCTCCGGCGTCGTCCGCCTGGCCGATCGCCCGACCCGCGAAGTCATGACGCCCCGTACCGAGGTGGATTGGGTCGACATCGATGCAACGCCCGAGGAGATCCGCACCGCGCTACGCGAAACGCCGCACAGCCGCCTGCCGGTGGCCGAGGGCTCGGTCGATAATCTGGTCGGAGTCGTCCAGGCGCGCGACATCGTCACCGCCTTTATCGACGGCCAGGCGCTCGACCTGCGCGCCCTGATGCGCACGGCGCCGGTGGTTGCGGACCAGATGGACGCGATGGACACGCTTGCCGTGCTGCGCGACGCCGACGTGCCGGTCGCCTTCGTGCACGACGAATATGGCCATTTCGAAGGGCTGGTGACTCCCGCCGATCTGCTTTCCGCGCTTGCCGGCGTGTTCGCGTCGGACGCCGAGGAAGGCACCGACCCGCCCCTCGTAGAGCGCGACGACGGGAGCTGGTGGGTGTCGGGCTCGCTTCCCGCCGACGCGCTTGCCGACCAGCTCGGCCTCAACCTTCCCGAAGACCGGGATTATGCAACGGCGGCGGGCTTCGCGCTTTCCGTGCTGAAGCACATCCCGGAGGTCGGCGAGCGCTTCTCCTTTGGAAGCTGGCGGTTCGAGATCGTCGACATGGACGGGTTCAAGATCGACAAGCTGCTGGCCAGCGAAGTGGTCCGCCGGCGCCGCGCGGGGCGGCCGGAAATCTAGGCCGCGCTGCCCAGTTTGCCGAAGATCGCTTCATAACCGTCGCGGTCTCCGCGGGCGAGAAAGGCGGCCTGCTCCACCACCCGGTCGCGCTCCAGGCGGCCGCGAAATGCGCCCATCTTGGAATCCAGCAGCGAGAGTTCGGCGGGCGAAATGCCGGCGAGCTGGTCGAAGCGGGTGATGCCCGCGTCGTTAAGCTGGGCGGCGAGCTTCGGCCCGACACCCTTCAATGTCTGGAGATTGTCGGCCGGGCCGTTGGCGGGTTCGATGCGCAGCTCGCGCTCGACCCCCAATATGTCGCCCGCAACATTGCGCGCCGCCGCGGCGCCTTCGTCGGTGATCGCGCGGCCTTCGGGCTGCTCGGGCGCAACCGCCTTGCGATCCTCGCCGGACACTTGACCGTCCGCCCGGCCACGGCGGGCGAGGAGGATCAGCAGGACGATCAGAACAGCGGCGATGCCCGCGATGATTAGGAGGGTATTCCCGTCGAGATTCATGTTGGTCCTTCCAAGATCAGGGGGTGCGGGGGCGGCGGGCCCACCAGGCGACGGCGACGCCAAGCGCCACGGCCAAAGAGAGGAGGAGCGGGGAGTTCGTTGCGACGGTCCACATGCGGCTTCGTCCTTTCAATCAGTCCAGGTAGCTCGACTTGCGGCGGCGATTGAACAGCGGCGTGGCAAGGCCGAAGCCGATCAGGAAGGCGAGAACCGCAACGATCATCGTTTCGGCAAGCAGCGGCAACTCGAAGCGCGCCGGCTCATCGTCCCAGCGGACCTGACCGACGCCGTCCACGGCGCGGGCAAAATCCTTGACCCCGTTCTGGCTGCCGAGGCCCTCGCGCTGCAGTTCGTTGGCGGTGCCGGACAGGACAAGCCCGCGAGTCAGCGGATCGCGCTCCGTCCGCACCGAAATGCCTGGCAGCTCAGCCGCCGCGACCAGCACCTTCGCATCCTTGTCGATGCGGTTGACCAGCTTTTCGCTTTGGCCCGCCGGCCCGTGCCAGATCCAGGCCAGGAGCAGGGCCGCGGCAAGGCCGATGAGAAATTTGATCGGTCGGGTCATCGTGTCCGCCTCCTTTCGCCCACCCATAGCAATTCAGCCGCCGCGCGCCAGTTCCCGCCAGCCGATGTCGCGCCGGCAAAAGCCGGTGGGGAAGGCGATGGCGTCAACCGCCGCATAAGCGCGCTGCCGTGCTTCCGCCACCGTGCCGCCAAGCGCCGTGACGTTCAGTACCCGCCCGCCGTTGGCAACCAGCTTGCCGTCGTGCAACGCGGTGCCGGCATGAAAGACCTTGGCGCCCTCGGCCTCAACGGCCTCGATGCCTCCGATCTCGCCGCCCCCATCCGGCGTGCCCGGATAGCCGTTCGCGGCAAGCACGACCGTCAGCGCCGCGCCGTCCCGCATGCGGGGTGGCTCCGCCTCGGCAAGGCGGCCCCTGGCGGTGGCGTGGAGCAGTTCGAGCAGGTCGCTTTCCATCCGCATCATCAGCACCTGGCATTCCGGATCGCCGAAGCGGGCATTATATTCGATCAGCTTGGGCCCTTCGGCGGTGAGCATCAGCCCCGCGTACAGAATGCCTGAATAAGGTGTGCCCTGCGCCGCCAGTGCGTCCACCGTTGGGCGGACGATCTCCTCCATCGCGCGCGCTTCAAGTTCCGGCGTCAGGATGGAGGCGGGGCTGTAGGCGCCCATGCCGCCGGTATTCGGCCCGGTATCGCCGTCGCCGACGCGCTTATAGTCCTGCGCGGATCCGAAGGGGACGATGGTCACGCCGTCGGTGATTGCGAAAAAGCTCGCTTCCTCGCCCTCCAGGAACTCCTCGATTACCACCGAACCGCCCGCCGCGCCGAAGCCGCCGGCGAACATGTCGCGGATCGCAGCGTCGGCTTCCTTGGCGGTCTCGGCGATCACCACGCCCTTGCCCGCTGCAAGCCCGTCTGCCTTGATCACCACCGGCAACGCGAAATCGCCAAGCGCCGCTTCGGCCGCGAGCCGGTCCGAAGCGCGGGCATAGCGCGCGGTGGGAATGTCGTGCCGGGCGCACAAATCCTTGGTGAAGCCCTTCGAACCTTCGAGCTGCGCCGGCACGCGGTTCGGCCCGAACACGCAGAAGCCGAGGGTTCGCAGATTGTCGCCCAATCCGTCCACCAGCGGCGCCTCGGGCCCGATCACCACCAGCCCCACCGAATTCCTGCGGCAGAAGTCCACCACGGCGCGATGATCGGCGACGTCGATATCGACGGGCGCCGCATGCTCGTTTATGCCCGGATTGCCCGGCGCGGCGAAGAACTTGCCCATGCGCGGCGATTGCGCGAGCTTCCAGGCAAGCGCATGTTCGCGGCCGCCGGAGCCAAGCAGCAGGACATTCATGAACGACTACCCCTTAGACGGCACCTGGCCCGCGGATGACGCCCGGCTCCTAGCAACCGAAACCCCGGGCGACAACGCACCGGCCTTGACCGTGTCGGAGCTTTCCTCGCGGCTCAAGCGCACGGTCGAGGACGCGTTCGGCTATGTCCGCGTTCGGGCCGAGGTCAGCGGCTGGAAGCGGGCGGCGTCAGGCCATTGCTACCTTTGCCTCAAGGACGACAAGGCGGTGATCGACGGCGTGCTGTGGAAGGCGAATGCGGCTGCGCTGCCTTTCCGCCCCGAGGACGGCATCGAGGTGATCGCCACCGGCAAGCTCACCACCTATCCCGGCCGCTCGCGCTACCAGATCGTCATCGAGCGGCTGGAGCTTGCCGGTCAGGGCGCCTTGATGGCCCTGCTCGACAAACGCCGCCGCGCGCTCGCCGCCGAGGGCCTGTTCGATCCCGAGCGCAAGAAGCGCCTTCCGTTCGCGCCCAAGACCATCGGCGTCGTCACTTCGCCGACCGGCGCTGTGATCCGCGACATCCTCCACCGCCTGGAGGACCGCTGCCCCTGCCACGTCATTGTCTGGCCGGTGCAGGTGCAGGGCGAAACCGCCGCGGCGCAGATCGCGGCGGCGGTGCGCGGCTTCGACGCGCTTTCGCCGCGAGGCCCGGTGCCGCGCCCGGACCTCATCATCGTCGCGCGAGGCGGCGGCTCGATCGAGGACCTTTGGGCGTTCAACGAGGAGGAGGTGGTCCGCGCCGTCGCCGCCTGCTCCATTCCGATCATCTCCGCCGTCGGCCACGAGACCGACACCTCGCTCTGCGACTTCGCCGCCGACATGCGCGCGCCCACGCCAACAGCGGCTGCGGAGATCGCCGTGCCGGTACGCAGCGAGCTGATCGCCCAGCTTCGCGAGTCCGGCCAGCGCATGCACCGCTGCACCAGCAAGGGTGTCGAGCGGCTGATGGAACGCCTTGAAGCCTGCGCCCGTCACTTGCCGGAGCCCGAAAACCTCCTCGCCCCCCAGCGCCAGCGGCTCGACGATCTGTCCGATCGCCTGCCCCGTGCGCTCGGCACCCGGCTCGGCCACGCCCGCGGCGAGCTCGGCCGCGCCGCCGGAGCGCTTCGCCCCAACCTCCTCGCCGCCGCCCACCGGCGCGGGCGCGAACGGCTCGACGCGCTTTGGCGGGTGGCGCAGCTCGCCCACCCCAACAAACCGCTCGAGCGCGGCTATGCCCGCGTGGAGGACCGCAACGGCCACACCCTGATGTCCGCCTCCACCGCCAGATCCGCCGCCAAGCTCCGGCTGGTCTTCGCGGACGGGCAGGTGGATGCCGCAGTGGGGGAGGGGGTTGAGCGGCCGCGCCGCCCGGCCTATCGGGCGCCGGTCGCGGGCGACCAGCCCAAGCTTATCTAAAAGGCTTTTCGCCGATGCTGATGTCCAACGGGGGCCGCGAGGCGCGGGTCCATTATATGCCGGGCACCTTTCGCGTGCTGAGCGCTGGCGATCATGTCCGCTGCGCCGCGACCGGGCAGCCGATATTGCTCGAAGAGCTGCGTTACTGGAGCGTCGCCCGGCAGGAGGCTTATGCCACCGCCCAGGCCTCGGCCGCGGCAGAGCGCCGCGGCTGAGGCGAAGACCGGCGGCGGCGGCGCGGCGGCGGTGGGGCTTCCCGGCGTCAGCCTACCCGCTTGGCAAGCAAGGGCCGCTGTCCGTTGATTCGGATCATGTAGCTCCCAAGGGCGCGGCGCTTGATGACCACATCGTTGCCTGGCTTGGGCGGCCGAATGTAGATTGAGGATTCCGTCGTTTCCCACACCGCGCCGTCCTCCAGCCGGATCTGCCACTTGCCGTTGGCAAGCGCTTGGCTGCGTGCGATCTTGGCGTTGATTTCGCTCTGCTGCTCGCCGGCGCTGTCGTCGCCGCTGAAAAAGGGCAGCTTGGGAACGCTGAAGCCGAACAACGAACGGCGCGTCTTGCGCACGTCCTCCTGATCGATCACCACGATGTCGCCGCTTGCCGACGCGTCGGTCAGCGCCGCCGCGGCTGCATCGTAACAGCGCAGCCGCGCCGCATCGTCGCGCTCCGCCCGGCATTTCGCGAGCGCGTTCACCATAGGAGATTGCGGTGGGGCGGCGTGCGCCGGTGCCGCACCCGCCGCGGCAAGACCCGCCAGAACAACCATCGCCGTCTTTGATTTCATCACGTTTCCCCAGTGCCATGACCCATTTCGCTCAGTCTATGGCTGTGCGGGCAGCGGCGCAATCGCATGTGCCCCATTTGCAACATACCCGTCCTTTTCGGGGCCGTTTCGCCTCCGCGACGTTGCCTAGGGGCTGTGACTTTCCCTACACGGCGGGGGTACGACCGGAAAACCGGCATCATTTTCATATCCGAAGGGCGCGCCCGCGCCGCACGAAGGGGACAAATATGTCTAAGAAATTGTTTAGGGATACACTGCTCGCGTCGACGGTGATCGCCGGCACGGCATTCGCCAATCCGGCTTTCGCGCAGGTCGCCGAGCCCGTTGAAGCGACCCAGGATGAGCCTGGCAACACCGAGGCTACCGACGAGACCCAGGGGGACGACATCGTCGTTACCGGTACGCTGATCCGCAACCCGAACCTCACGTCCTCCAGCCCGATCTCGGTTATCGGCCAGGACGAAATCGAGCTTCAGAACGCCAACGTCGCCGAAGAACTGCTGCGCGAGCTTCCGGGCGCTGTCCCGTCGATCGGCTCCGCGGTCAACAACGGCAACGGCGGCCAGTCGTTCGTCAACCTTCGCGGCATCGGTTCGAACCGCAACATCGTCCTGCTCGACGGTAACCGCGTGGTTCCGGGCAACCTCGCCGGCGTGGTCGATCTCAACAACATCCCGCTCGCACTCGTTGAGCGCACGGAAGTTCTCACCGGCGGCGCCAGCACCACCTATGGCGCGGATGCCATCGGCGGCGTCGTCAACTTCATCACCCGCCAGGATTTCGCGGGTGCCGAAGTCAACGTTTCCGAGCAGATCACCCAGGAAGGCGACGGCAACCGCCTGCGCGCCGACGTGACCATTGGCGCAAACTTCGACGACGGCCGCGGCAACGCGGTGTTCAGCGTCGGCTATCAGGAAGTTGACCCGGTCTACCAGGGCGATCGCTATATCTCCCGTTTGAACGTCGACACCTACTCGGGCGCCGTCGGCGGCGGTTCGGGCACTGCGGTTCCGTCGCGCTTCACCGGCACCCGGCCTCTCGTAGGCGCGAACCCCAGCACGACGCCTGCATTCGTGCAGAACGGCCTCGTCGCCAACCCGAAGTTCGATCCGACGAAGCCCGTGAGTGTGGATAACCCGGTGCAGGTTCCGCTTCTTGTCCCGGTTGCAGGTGGTCTGGCCAACGGCGCCGCTCGCCAGGTTAACGCCGCCGGCCAGGCAGTCGCTCCGTTCTCCGCTTTCAACTTCAATCCGGACAACATCTTCCAGACGCCGTTTGAGCGCTTCAATATGTTCGGCCAGGCACGCTATGAGGTGGCCGACGGCATCGAGCTCTACACGCGCGGCCTCTTCTCGAAGAACACGGTTGAGACGATTGTGGCTCCGTCGGGATCCTTCGGCTCCGCCGTGGAAATTCCGCTCAGCAACCCGTTCCTGCCCGCTGCTCTGCGGAATCAGTTCTGCGCCTTGAACGTTGCGCCGAGTGTTTCGGGCGTCAACGCCGCTGGCACCGCTGTCTCCGGTCAGGTGACGTACACGCCGCTGTTTACGCAGGCAGAGTGCAACGCGGCCGCTGTGGCGACCAACCCCAACGATCCCAACTTCCGCACCGTCTCCACCAACGTCAGCCGCCGTGCGGTTGAAGTCGGCCCGCGCATCAGCGAATATGTCAGCCAGGTGTTCGACGTTCGTGCCGGCGTTCGCGGGGACATCACCAGCGCGATCAACTTTGACGTCAACGGTTCGTACGGTGAGAGCGAGAACAGGCAGACCCTTCAGGGCTATGTGCTGACCTCCCGCCTCCGCTCCGCGCTGTTCGCGACCAACACCGCGACCTGCCTCGACGGCGCCACTGGCGGTGCCGACATCACGGCGGGCTCGGGCTGCGTTCCGATCAACATCTTCGGTCCTGCGGGCAGCATCCAGCCCGAAGCGATCCCGTACATCACCGGCGAGTCGACCTCGACGGTGTTCACCTCCATCGCGCAGGCCCGCGCCGTGGTCAGCGGCGACGTCGGCTTCGTGTCGCCGTTCGCCAATGACAGCTTCGGCTTCGCGGCCGGTGTGGAATATCGCCGCTACACCGCGTCGCAGCGTTCCGACACTCTTGCTCAGACCCCGGGCGAACTCGGTGGCGCCGGCGGCGCTGCTCCGAACATCGACGGCGGCTACAACGTTCGCGAAGCGTTCGGCGAACTGGTGCTTCCGCTGGTCCAGGATCGCCCCTTCTTCGAGGAACTCTCCCTCGAGGCCGGCGTGCGTTACTCGGTCTACCATGTCGATGCGCCGGGCAATCCGACATACAAGACCACGACCTACAAGCTCGGCGGCACTTGGGAGCCGGGCGCCGGCCTCAAGTTCCGCGGTACCTATGCCCGCGCGGTCCGTGCTCCAAACATCGGCGAGCTCTTCTCGCCTTTGTCCACGGGCCTGACCAACCTGGGCACCGATCCCTGCGCAACGATCAACAGCGAGCTGACGGGGCCGAATGGCCGCCCCACTCCGACGGGTTCGCTTCGGGAAGTCTGCCTTGCGCAGGGTGCAACCGCTGCCAACATCGGCGCGATCAACGATCCGACGGCGGGTCAGGCGAACGCAACCGGTGGCGGCAACGTCCTCCTGCGGCCGGAAGTGGCGAACACCTTCACCGTTGGCGGCGTGTTCCAGCCGGACTTCATCCCGGGCCTCACGGTTGCCCTCGATTACTTCAACATCAAGGTGAAGGGCGCCGTTTCGAGCCCAACTCCGGGTGACGCGATCGCCGACTGCTTTGGCGCCGATCAGTTCAACCCGCCTGCCGGTGCGGCTGGCACCGAGGCTTGCACGATCATTCGCCGTAACCCAGTTACGGGTGCGCTGGATGGTGACTCGGCGACGACTCCGGGCTTGTTCCTGCCGCTTTCCAACCTCGGCAAGATCTACAACGATGGCGTCGATCTCACGGTCAACTATCGTCGCGATCTCGGCTTCGCCGGCCTCAACCTCGGCTTCGTCGGCACCTACAATCGCAATTCGCGGTTCCAGGCGACGCCGACGTCGATCGATCGTGATTGCGTCGGTTTCTACAGCGTGAACTGCGGCTCCATTCAGCCGAAATATCAGTTCTCGCAGCGGACCACGCTCAGCTTCGAGGACATCGATTTGTCGCTGCTGTGGCGCTATATCGACAGCGTGAAGCAGGAGCCGGCTGATATCGAGGACCAGGGCGCATTCTACAGCGGCCCGGTTACCGGCTTCGGCGATCAGGACCTCGGCACGATCGCGGCCCGCCACTACTTCGATCTGTCGGCGCGCTTCAACGTTTCGGAGACGATGACCTTCACGCTCACCGCCGAAAACATCTTCGACAGCAAGCCGCCGCTCGTCGGCGCCGGCGCTGGCTCCACCACCTACAACAGCGGCAACACCTTCCCGTCGACCTACGACGCGCTTGGCCGCCGCTTCGGCGCGAACGTGAGGCTCCGCTTCTAGTTCAAACGCTGAACTGCAACTCGAAAAGGGGTGGGCCGAAAAGCCCGCCCCTTTTTTTGTGCGGCAAAACTGGCGGGGCAAAGAAGCTTGCCAAATTTTGCACATCTGTGACGGCATGGTTCCACGGCGCGCCGTTTCGTGTTAAAACCGGCACCGAAAGTGGGAGGTTACTATGCGTTCTTGGTTATTGGCGTGCGTGCTTGGCGGGAGTTTGTTGTCCACCCCGGTTGCGGCGGCCGACCCCGATGTCGGCGGGGAGAAGGCCGATGAGCGGGTCTGCAAGGCGGTTCTGGAGACGGGTTCGCTTGTGAAGAAGCGCAAGCAGTGCTTCACTCGCAAGGAGTGGGAGCGGATTGCCGAGTCCCAGCAAACCGGCGCTCGCCGGATGGTGGACGAGCTTCAAGGCAAAAGCCGGGGTAATTAACCCCTGAGCAAGGGCGCGGCGATCGTCATCGGGAGACCGAGGCGATCGGCCACTGCTTCGATCCAGATCGCGACCTTCTCGATTTCGTCGGCGTGAATCAACGCGGCGGCGCTGTGCTCGGCCGCGCGCTCCGCAGCGCCGAAACTCCCGCCGAACTTCGAGTGGCGCTTGAAAACCGGGCCGGTTGCGATTGCGGCGATCGCCGACGTGCCGATGCTCAGGCCGAAGAGGCGAGCCGTCTCCGCCATGGTTTCGGCGGGGCGCGCAACCAGCATTTCGCTGTCCAGCGTCTTGACGCGCTCCGGGCCGAATTGCGCGGCCAGGCGGGCGAACAGCGCGTGCTGGGCAAGCCAGCCGACACCCGCGACCTGGAGGTCGGTCTGGCCGAAATAATCGTCCGGCGAAAAGCCCAGATCGACCAGCCCTTCCTTGAGCTGCTTGGCCAATAGATCGCGAACCCAGAGCCGGCCCCACATCCCCTTCTTCGCCACCGAGCCGAGATAGGTCCGCAGCGGCGCCTCCAGCAGCAGCGCGTGCGCTCCCGGCCGCAACGACATTATCGCGGGCGCGAAGCCGTTGACCAGGTTCGACGGTTTCACGATCACCGCCTCGCCAGCCGAAAAGGGCCGGGCGAGTAAGGTCAGCGCGTCGCCCAGCACCGCCCCCACCCGGCGCGGCTCGCCGCCGCGATGGCGCCAGCCGACCAGATCGTTGAGGATCACCGGCTCCTTAAGGCCCATCGAAATTCCCTCGATGTCGAATGCGCGCGCAAGCAAAGTCGAGCAGCAAAAGGCCGAATGGAGAATGAAGTGAATGGGCGCCGCCGGCCCCGCATTGAGCACGGCCTCGGCGCGCGCCACCGGAACGGGCGTTCGGTCGCCGAGATATTCGTCGGTAAGGAAGGTCGCCGCCCGATGCTCGTCCCGCGATACCGGCACGAAATGCACGCTGTCGCCAACCGGATCGTAGCGGTGGGCAAGCCAAAGCGGATCGCCGGCGACCGCCCCGGCGGTTGGATGCTGCTGCGCCATGCGGGAGCTTGTGCACAGCCCGCCCGCCACGCGCAAGCCGCCGCGCTTTACGAAAGCCGATGCTTCGCCCGGGCGCCGGTGCCGGCTTCCGCTACCGCCGGACGATCGTTAAACCCGCGCCGGTCGGGAGTTTCGCTTAGCATGACAGATCATCGAATTGCCGATCCGCAGGTCGCTCGGATCCTTGAGCAGGCTGAGGGGATGCGCCGCGCCGGACGCAGCGTCGAAGCCGTTCGCCTGTTCGAGCAGGCGGTTCAGCTCGACCCGCAGAACGCCGCGGCGCTTAACGCACTGGGGCTACAGGCGCTTGCCCGCGGGGACGCCGCCGCCGCCGCAGGTTGGTTCGCACGCGCCGCAGAGGCCGACCCG
>DASWMM010000032.1:0-2991 GCA_036399755.1 Allosphingosinicella sp. | reverse complement strand
ACCTGGTCGAGACTAACGAGATGCGCGCCATTGCCGACGAGGGCGAGGCGGCTTGCCTCGATCGCCTTGATCGCGCCGACCGCATTGCGCTCGATGCAGGGAACCTGGACGAGCCCGCCGACGGGATCGCAGGTCAGGCCTAGATTGTGCTCCATGCCGATCTCGGCCGCGTTCTCGACCTGGGCGGGGGTGCCGCCGAGCGCCGCGGTGAGGCCGGCGGCGGCCATCGAGCAGGCGACGCCCACTTCGCCCTGGCAGCCGACTTCGGCGCCGGAAATAGAGGCATTTTCCTTGAACAAGGAGCCGACCGCGGCGGCGGTGAGCAGGAAGACGCGCACGCCTTCCTCGTTCGAATGGGGCGTGAAGCGCTGGTAATAGCGCAGGATTGCGGGCACGATCCCGGCGGCGCCGTTGGTTGGAGCGGTGACGACGCGGCCGCCGGCGGCATTCTCCTCGTTCACGGAGAGGGCCCAAAGGTTGACCCAATCGAGCACGGTGAGCGGGTCCTGGAGCGTCCGTTCGGCGCGCTCGAGGAGCAGGCGGTAGAGGCCGGGGGCGCGGCGCTTTACCTTGAGGCCGCCGGGGAGGATGCCTTCCTGGCCGATGCCGCGGTCGATGCAGCGGGCCATGGCGTCGGAGATCGCGGCCAGGCGGGAGTCGATCTCTTCGTCGGAGAAAGCGGCGCGTTCGTTGGCGCGGGCGACGTCGGCGATGGTCATGCCTTCCCGCTCGGCGATGGTGAGCAGTTCGGCGGCGCAATGGTAGTTGTAGGGGATGTCCCAGGCGCCTTCGGGGGGCGCGTTGCGGGCGATGGCGGCTTCGTCGACGATGGCGCCGCCGCCGGTGGAGTAATAAACGCCGCTTTCAAGGAGGCTGCCGGCGGCGTCGAAGGCGGCGAAGCGCATGCCGTTGCTATGGTGGGGGAGGCGCTCGCGCTGCAGGAAGCGCAGGTCGCGCGGTTCATCGAAGGCAATTTCATGGGCGGCTCCGAGGGACAGGCGGCCGGTTTCGCGGATTCGGGCGACGATCTGCTCGGCCTCGTCGGGGTCGATCCTGTCGGGGCGCTGGCCGGAGAGGCCGAGGAGGATTGCGCGGTCGGTGGCGTGGCCTTTGCCGGTGAGAGCGAGGCTGCCGTAGAGGTCCACTTCGACGCGGTCGGCGGCTTCGAGCAGGCTCTTGTGCCGCAGCGTCTCGACAAAGCGGCAGGCGGCCGTCATCGGCCCCATGGTATGCGAGCTCGACGGGCCGACCCCGATCTTGAAGAGATCGAAAACCGATGTGACCAAAACATTGTCTCCTGACGCCCCGCCAAATGGGCCGCCGTCGCGCTTCTGGCAAGCGGGGAAGCCCTTCGTGCTGCTCGACTTTCCGGGCGGAGCGCGGCTGTATCGCAATGCGCGGGAAGTGGTGGAGGCGCGGACGGCGGACGAAGTGCGGCCGGCGCTGGAGCGGCTGCGCGGGCAGGAGGCGGCCGGGTTCCTGAGCTTTGAGGCGGGGCATCCGCTGGAGCGCAAGCTGGCGCCGGTGGTGCGGGATGCCGGGGACGGGGCGCCGCCGCTGCTGTGGTTCGGGCTGTTCGACGGGTGGGAGCCTGTGGATGTGGATGCCCTTCCGGAGGCTGCGGGGGCGTGGGCCGGGCGGCCTGAGCCGCTGATCGAGGCTGCCGACTACCTCGCACAGGCGGAGCGCGTGCGGGAGCACATCCTGGCCGGCGACGTGTATCAGATCAACCTGACCTTCCCGGCCGAGGTGACGGTGGCGGGGCATCCGCTGGCTTTGTACCGGGCGCTCAAGGCACGGGCGCGGGCCGGGTGGGGCGGGGTGGTGTTCACCGGCGCGCACTGGATATTGTCGCTGTCGCCAGAGCTGTTCTTCACGCTCGAGGGCAGGCGCGTAACGGCGCGGCCGATGAAGGGGACGGCGCCGGCCGGCGGCGATCCGGAGGCGCTGCGCGGCGATCCCAAGCAGCGGGCCGAGAATTTGATGATCGTGGACCTGATCCGCAACGATCTGTCGCGGGTGTCAAAGCCGGGAACGGTGAAGGTGCCGGAGCTGTTCGCGGTGGAATGCTATCCCACCGTGCAGCAGATGACATCCACCGTAACGGCCGAGCTGGAGGACGGGGTGGACGCGGTGGACCTGCTGCTCGCCACCTTTCCGTGCGGATCGGTGACCGGGGCGCCCAAGATTCGGGCGATGGAGATCATCCACGGGCTCGAAGCAGGGCCGCGCGGCGTTTATACCGGGTCGATCGGCGCGCTTGCACCGGACGGCGGCGCGGCGTTCAATGTCGCCATTCGGACGTTGACCCTGCCCGTTGCAGGGCGGACGGCGCGGATGGGGCTCGGCTCCGGCATTGTCGCCGACAGCCGGGCGGCGGACGAATGGCGCGAGTGCCTGGCCAAGGGAGCGTTTGTGGAAGACCGCCGGAGCTTCGACCTGATCGAAACCATGCGCTTCGATCCGCATGACGGGCTGCCGGACCTCGAGCGGCATTTGGCGCGGATGAAGCGCAGCGCGGATGCGTTCGGCTTTGCCTTCGATCGGCACGATGCGCGCAATGAATTGCAGGCCGCCACCTTTGCGCTGCGCAGCCCGCGCAAGCTT
The DNA here is from genome assembly GCA_036399755.1 of Allosphingosinicella sp. Lineage (GTDB taxonomy): Bacteria > Pseudomonadota > Alphaproteobacteria > Sphingomonadales > Sphingomonadaceae > Allosphingosinicella. Next base: position 384 of record DASWMM010000032.1, on the reverse strand, counting down.
CGGCTGACCTTGTCGCGGACGGGCGCGATCGCGATCGAGGTGCGGGCGATGCCGGTCGAGGCCGAGGAGCCCGTGGCGGTGGCACTGGTGCCGCTGCCGGTGGAGGCGCAGGATTTCCGGCTTCGGCACAAGACGAGCGACCGGCGCTTCTACGATAAGGCGCTGGAGGAAGCGGGGACGTTCGAGGTGGTGTTCGAGGGGGTCGATGGGTTCCTCACCGAGGGGAGCTTCACCAGCCTGTTCGTGGAGCGGGACGGTGTGCTGGTGACGCCTCCATTGGCGCGCGGGCTGCTGCCGGGGGTGTTTCGCGAGCGGCTGATCGAGGAGGGGCAGGCTGTGGAAGGCGATTTGCGGGCGGAGGATCTGGCCGGCGGGTTCTACGTC
>DASWMM010000031.1:0-2676 GCA_036399755.1 Allosphingosinicella sp. | reverse complement strand
TTCCCCGAGCGCATCCGCGAACATGGCGGGGATTGCTTCGCGGCGATCCGCTCGAAGGACATCATCGTCCACCACCCTTATGAGAGCTTCGACGTCGTCGTCGCCTTCCTCAAGCAGGCCGCGGCCGATCCCGACGTGGTGGCGATCAAGCAGACGCTGTATCGCGCCGGCGACCAGTCGCCGGTGATCCGCGCGCTGATCGACGCTGCCGAGGCGGGCAAGTCGGTCACTGCCGTGGTGGAATTGAAGGCGCGGTTCGACGAGGAGCAGAACCTCCTTTGGGCCACTGCGCTGGAGCGGGCCGGGGTGCAGGTCGTCTACGGCTTCATCGATTGGAAGACGCACGCCAAGGTGTCGATGGTGGTCCGCCGGGAGGAGAAGGGCTACCGCACCTACTGCCACTTCGGCACCGGCAACTACCATCCGGTGACGGCGCGCATCTATACGGACCTGAGCTTCTTCACCGCCGATCCGCGGCTTGGGCGCGATGCTACGCAATTGTTCAACTATATCACCGGCTATGTCGAGCCGCGCGACCTGGAGCTGCTGACCATGTCGCCGCACGGGCTTCGCGACGAGCTCAGCCGGCTGATCGAGACGGAGATCGCGGATGTGCGCTGCGGCGGGCAGGGGGCGATCTGGGCGAAGATGAACTCGCTGGTCGATCCGGCGATCATCGACCGGCTTTATGAGGCGAGCGCGGCGGGGGTGGACGTCGAGCTGATCGTGCGCGGCATCTGCTGCCTTCGCCCGGGCGTGCCCGGCTTGTCGGAGAACATCCGGGTGAAGTCGATCGTCGGACGGTTTCTGGAGCATAGCCGAATCTGGTGCTTCGGGAATGGCGATGCGCTGCCGAACCGCAAGGCGACGATGTTCATCAGCTCGGCCGACTGGATGCCGCGCAATTTCGACCGGCGGGTGGAATATATGCTGCGGATCGAGAACCCGACGGTGCACGCCCAGGTGCTTGATCAGGTGCTGGTCGCCAACCTGATCGACAATGAGCAGAGCTGGCGGCTTCACCCGGACGGAAGCTACGAGCGGCTTGGGCCGGACGGCGAGCCGCCGTTCAACCTCCATCGCTATTTCATGACCAACCCGAGCCTGTCGGGGCGCGGCGCGGCCTTGCGGAGCGGTGCGGTGCCGAAGCTCCGGCTGAGACTGGATCACTGATGCCGGACAGCGAGCCGCTTGCGATCGTCGACATCGGGTCGAACTCGGTTCGCCTGGTTGTCTACGCGGGCACGCGGCGCATTCCGTCGGTGGCGTTCAACGAGAAGGTGCTGGCCGGGCTTGGCGCCGGGCTGGCGGAGACGGGGCGGCTGTCCGAGGCTTCGCAGAAGCGCGCGCTTGCCGCGTTGCGCCGGTTCAAGCTGCTGATCGAGCAGATGGGGGTGGCCCGCACGCGGGTGGTCGCCACCGCGGCGGCGCGGGATGCGGAGAACGGGCCGGCGTTTCTGGACGCGATCCGGGCGATCGGCTTCGAGCCCGAGGTCATTTCCGGCGAAATGGAGGGCGTGCTTGCCGGGGAGGGGGTGCTGTCCGGCATCCCAGACGCGGAAGGCGTGGTCGGCGACCTTGGCGGCGGCAGCCTGGAGCTTGCGGAGGTCGGCGGCGGCAAGGTGTCGCACAGCGTCTCGCTTCCGCTCGGCGTGCTGCGCATCGGCGAGCCGGACAAAAAGGCCGAGGACAAGGTGCGCCGGTTCTTGCGCGCGGCGCTCAAGAAGCAGGGTTTGCTAAAAGCGGGGCGCGACAAGCCCTTCTACCTCGTCGGCGGATCGTGGCGGGCGCTGGCCCGGCTCGACATCATTACGACCGGGCATCCGCTGCCCATCACTCACCAATATTGCATGGCGAGCGGGCGGCCGGCCGAGCTCCGGCGGATTTTGAAGGAGCTGGAGCGCACCGATCCGAAGAGCATCCCGACGCTGACGGCGACTCGGATACCGACCCTGCCGGCCGCGAAGCTGATCCTGAACGTGCTGGCCGAGGAGCTTCAGCCGAGCCGGCTTGTGGTGTCGAGCTTCGGTATTCGCGAGGGGCTGCTTTATCATGAACTGACGAAGGAGGAGCGGGCGCGCGATCCGCTGCTGGAGGCGGCGCGGCATGCGGGCAGGGGGCTTAGCCGCTTCGGCGAGCATGGCGACCTGCTCGACGCCTGGATTGCGCCGGTGTTTAACGATCCGCCTGAGATCGCGCGGCTGAGGCGCGCCGCGTGTCTGCTGGCGGACGTCGCCTGGCAGGCGCATCCCGATTTTCGCGCCGAACGCGGGCTTGAGATGGCGCTGCACGGCAATTGGGTGGGGGTGGATTCGTGCCAGCGCGTGATGATCGCGCAGGCGCTCTGGGCCAATTTCGGCGGCGGCAAGGGCCTGCCCGATCCGGCGGTGAGTGCGCTTTGCCCGCCGGAAAGGCTTGAGCGGGCGAACTTGTGGGGGCTGGCAATGCGGCTCGGCCAGCGGCTGAGCGGGGGTTTGGCTGTGAGTTTGGAGCGGAGCAGTCTGAGGTGCGCCGGCGGGGTGCTGACCCTGACGCTGCCGAAGGGCGAAGAGGCACTTTATGGCGAGACAGTCGATCGCCGCTTTCGGCGCTTGGCGGCGGCGCTCAAGTGCCGTCCCGAACTGGCGAGCGGCGCCTAATTCCTCCCCATCGAAGATGGGGAGGGGAACCACCCGA
>DASWMM010000030.1:0-3937 GCA_036399755.1 Allosphingosinicella sp. | reverse complement strand
AAGCGCTGTTGTTTACACCATTTCGGCGCGAGTGAGCCCCAAGGGCCTGGGCTTTCGGCGGCGTTAGCGGACGAGGGCGCTTGCGACCAGGTTCGGGTCGATGCGCTCGGCAGGCAGGCGCTCGATGGTGCCGGAGACCCGGTCAACGGCGGCGAGCTGATCGGGCAGGGCCTTGCGGCCGGGCGCGTTGGCTTCGCGGGCCTCGGTGTCGAGGTGCTGGACGAGGCGGTCGAGTTCGGCCGCGTCGGGGGAGCGCAGCGGCTCCGGCGCTTCGGCGCAGGCGGCGGTGAGCAGGCCGAAGCTGCAAAAAGCGAACAGGGGGAGGCGCTTGATCATGGCGGCGGTAACGAAGCGGCGCCCGAATGGATGCGGGCGGGCGACTCAGTGGGACGGGAGAGCGCCGGATTGGGCCGTTTGCTACGCGCCAAAATAAAGATGGCGCGCATGTTCGGCCGGTTCGGCGGCTGGAAATAGGATTTGGGCGGAAGGCGAGCGCGGCGGTTTTCCGGGGCTTATGGGGGATGAGCGTAGGCGTTATCCTATCTGGTACAAAGTGCTTGACAGCGTCACGCTCATGTGGTACCTTTACGACAAGCTGAAGAATTGTAGCTGGCGCCGGCCGGGCGGTTTTTCTGCGGCTCGGTGGCCGGCTAGGTGGGTGACCCACCCCCAGCCCCTCCCTCTCATTTGCCGGTGTTCTTCCGATACCGGAGGAGTGAAGGGAGGGGAGCAGCGTAACACGGGCTGACCGGCTGAGCGCTTTCGTTTCCCTCCTTCACGGTGCCTGCGTGGGCACGCGGCGAGGCTGGTGAGGAGGGACTGTGGGTTTCGCGCCTGCTGGTTCGCCGGAGGGTGACCCACCCCCGGCCCCTCCCTTCCTTCGCCGCGAGTGTCCGGGGAGGATGGTGTGAAGGGAGGGGAGTTGCTCTGCGTGGGCGGCTTGGCTGAGCGCTTTCGTTTCCCCTCCCTTTGCGTTGCCTGAGTGGGTTTGCGGTGTGGTTGGTGAGGGAGGGGTTGGGGTGGGTTTTGCGCCTGCTGGTTCGTTGGACGGTGACCGACCCCCCGGCCCCTCCCTTTCCTTTGCTGCGAGTGTCTGGGGAGGATGGTGCGAAGGGAGGGAGTAGATCGGCGTTTGGGACGATTGCTGGAAATTGCGGGTGGCCGTCATGCTGGAAAGCGTGGCGGCTTTTTTCATTGGGGAAGGAGAAAATGGTGGCGAGCGGGACGGGGTTGCGGAGCAAGGGCGCGTGCAGGCGGGCGGATCGGAAGGAAGGGTGGACCGAGGCGAAGAAGGCCGCGTTTCTGGAGGTGCTTGGGGCGACGTGCAACATCGCGGCGGCGCTTCGGGCGGTGGACATGGGCCGGACGGGGCTTGAAAGATTGCGGGCGCGGGATGGAGCGTTCCGGGCGGAGATGGCCGAGGTGCGGCGGCGGGCCTATCTCGACCTGGAATTCTTCGCGCTCGAGAAAATGATGAACGGCACGGTGAAGACCGTGACCAAGGCCGACGGCGCGGTGGAAACGGTGCACGAATATCCGCTCACCCAGGCGATGCACCTGCTGCGGCTGCACCGTGACGTGGCGGAGGGCGCCGGCGTACCTGAGCCGGAGAGCGAGGAGGCGGGCGAGGAGCGGAAGGCGGAGGTCGTGGAGCGGCTGATGCGCAAGATGCGGGCGCTCAGGGCGCGGATGGACCGCGAGGAGGCGGCTGCGCTGAAGGCGGCGGGCGGCGAGGACGGGGCGGATGGCGGCGCGGGTGCGGTCGGATCGGGCGCAGGCGATGCGGCGGGCGGAGGCGTGCCGGAGGCTGGCGGCGCGGCGGAGGAAGGGAGTGCGGGGTGAAACGCAAAAACATGCTCGACATGGTGCGCCGGCTCTCTGACCTTCGCGACGAAGCGCTGTGGAAGCGGCTGTTCCTGACCATGAACCTGGCCGAGATGCTGGAACTCGACGCCTGTTTCGAGGCCTGGGCGCATGAAGGGCAACGGCAACCGGGCGGCCTTGGTTGGAGGAACTGGTTCATCAATGCCGGGCGCGGCTACGGCAAGACCCGGGCGGGCGCCGAGTGGATCAACCGGCTGGCGACCCAGAAGGGACCGCCGGTGCGGATCGCCCTGGTGGCCGCCAACGAGGCGGAGGCGCGGGCGGTGATGGTGGAAGGGGAGAGCGGCATCCTGTCGTGCGCCAAGCCGGGGCGGCGGCCCCGTTGGGAGCCGAGCTTGGGGCGGCTGACCTGGCCGAACGGAAGCGTGGCGGCGATCTATTCGGGCGAGAATCCGGACGGGCTTCGCGGCGGCAACAACCATTTCGCCTGGGCCGACGAGTTCGCCAAATATGCGTATCCGCAGGAGACCTGGGACAATTTGCAGATGAGCCTGCGGCTGGGCGCTCGGCCGCGGGCGCTGGTGACGACGACGCCGAGGCCGATCCCGGCGCTGAAGCGGATCCTCGCCGATCCGCGCACGGTGGTCACCGGCGGGCGGACGGGGGACAATCCGCAGCATTCGCAGCAGTTCATCGAGACCATGATGGCGACCTATGGCGGCACGCGGCTTGGCCGGCAGGAGCTGGACGGCGAGCTGATCGAGGATGTCGCGGGGAGCCTTTGGCCAAGGGACCTGATCGAGCGCTGCCGATCGCGCGGCGTGGACGCGGAGGGCATGCGCAGGATCGTGGTGGGCGTCGATCCGCCGATCTCGGTGGGCGGCGATGCGTGCGGCATCGTGGTCTGCGGGGTGGACGCAGGCGGCGTCGGCCATGTGCTGGAGGATGCGAGCGTATCGGGCTTGCGGCCGGAAGGCTGGGCCCGCGCGGTGATCGCGGCGGCGGAGCGCTGGCAGGCGGACAAGGTGGTCGCGGAAGGCAACCAGGGCGGGGCGATGGTGGAAAGCGTGCTGCGCGCCGCCGATGCAAAGGTGCCGGTGCGGATGGTGTGGGCCAAGCGCGGCAAAACGGTGCGGGCCGAGCCGGTGGCGTTCCTGTTCGAGAAGGGGGAGGCGAAGTTCGCCGGGGCGTTCGGGCCGCTGGAGGATGAGCTTGCGGGGATGACGATCGGCGGCGGCTATGAAGGGCCGGGGCGGAGCCCGGACCGGGCGGATGCGTGTGTGTGGGCGATGACGGAACTGATGCTGCGAAAGGCGCAGGCGGAGCCGCGGGTAAGGAGGTTGTGAGGGGGGTAACCTTACTTGACTCGCGGCGTGGTCAACCGCATCGCGACTGTTGAGGCAGCTTTGTATCGGTGATTTCTCTTGGACGTTGCTCACGAGAGGCAATGCTGGACATGAACAGCTCGCTTGTTTCTTGCAGAAGGATACCGATACGTGTTTGAAAGTCGGGAGTGGCGCGGACACACGCGTTAACCCTCCTTTCACCAGGCAGCCCTACAGGGGAGGAACTAAAGGTGTTGACAGATGTTTACAGGCCTCTAATCACAGGAGGCATTGCTGGCTAGGCCACGTCATCCTAGCAAAGCGATCGAAGAGGTTGTTCAGTATGCGGAGGGCATCGGATGGCGCTGGAGCAAGCTGACGGGTCACGGCTGGGGAGAGCTGCTGTGCCCATTGGCCGATCGCGACGGCTGCCGGGTGTTCATTTATACGACGCCTAAGAATGCGGAATATTCGGCGCGCAGCTACCTGCGGGCCGTGAAGCGTTGCGAGTGCGCGCAAAAGGAGAAATTCGATGAAGGTGCATGAATTCACCATCATCGCGTCGGGCTTGCATCCGGACGTGGATGATGTAGCCAATATTTTTTTCGAGGCAGGCTGCGACGATGCCGCCATCTCGTTTCAAAAGGGCGTGCTGATATTGGAATTCGATCGGGAAGCGTCCAGTTTCTCGTCTGCCGTTATATCCGCCTTCGACAACGTCATACAAGCCGGAGCGAAGGTCGAGCGGTTTGAACCGGATCACCTCGTCAGCCTTGCCGATATTGCTA
>DASWMM010000029.1:0-22509 GCA_036399755.1 Allosphingosinicella sp. | reverse complement strand
GAGGTGGCGTCCAGCGAGAATACCGCGCGATAATCATACCCGCCGGGCTGGTCCGGCCGGAACATGGCCCGCACGACTTCATACCTCTCGCGCAGCACCAAAACGGCCTGAGCCGCGTCGATGCCGGTCTGTTCGCGGTCGCCGCCGGAATATTGGCCAAGGGCGGACTTCAGGTTCTGGGCGACGCCGATATAATCGACCACCAACCCCGCCGGCTTGTTGCGAAACACGCGGTTGACGCGCGCGATCGCCTGCATGAGGCCATGCCCCTTCATCGGCTTGTCGATATACATGGTGTGCATCGAAGGGGCGTCGAAGCCGGTCAGCCACATATCGCGCACGATCACGAGGCGGAGCGGATCGGCGGCGTCCTTTGCCCGCTTGGCCAAGGCCTCGCGCCGCGGCTTTGGCCGCTTGCCGATATGCGTCTGCCACTCCGCCGGGTCGGACGCCGTCCCGGTCATCACCACCTTGATGGCGCCGGCCTTGTCGTCGTTGCTGTGCCATTCCGGCCGCAGCGTCACGATCGCCTGGTACAGGGCAACGCAGATCCGCCTGCTCATGCAGACGATCATGCCCTTGCCGTCCAGCGCCTCGGTCCGCGCTTCGAAGTGGCGGACCAGATCTTCCGCGATCATCTCCAGCCGCTTCTCCGATCCGACCAGCGCTTCCACGCTTGCCCATTTGCGCTTCAGCCGTTCCTGCTCGCCCTCCGCTTCCTCCTCGGTGAGTTCGGCGATTTCCGCGTCGATCAGCGGCTTTTCATCCTCGTCCAGCTCGATGCGGGCGAGCCGGCTTTCGTAAAAGATCGGAACGGTGGCCCCGTCCTCCACCGCGCGGGCGATGTCGTAGACGTCGATATAGTCGCCGAAGACCGCGCGGGTGCTGACGTCCTCCGCTTCGATCGGCGTGCCGGTGAAGCCGATAAAGGAGGCGTTGGGCAAAGCGTCGCGCATGTGCTTGGCAAAGCCGTAAGAGACGTCGCCCTCCTTCGAGACCTTGGCGCGCAGGCCATATTGGCTGCGGTGCGCTTCGTCCGCGATCACCACCACGTTGCGCCGGTCGGTGAGCGTTCCGATCGCCGCCTGGCCCGGTTCGGGAGCGAACTTCTGCAGGGTGGTGAAGATCACGCCGCCCGATTGCCGGTCGAGAAGCTTGCGCAGATCGTCGCGGTCTCCCGCCTGCCGCGGCGTCTGCCGAATGAGGTCGCGGGCCATGCCGAACGTGGCGAAGAGCTGATCGTCCAGGTCGTTGCGGTCGGTGAGCACGACCAGCGTCGGGTTCTCCATCGCCGGATGCTTGGCGATGATGCCCGCGTAAAAGGCCATGAGCAGGCTCTTGCCGGACCCTTGCGTGTGCCAGATCACGCCGATGCGCTTGTCGCCGGGGGGATGATCGGCGGCGGCGGGCAGGCCGTAGCCGCGCGGGTTCTCCCGCGCCGGCGTGGACGCGGCCGCCCGCTGCATCCCGTAGGCGTCCGGATTGCGTTTGGGCGCAAAGCGGCCGGCGCTGTCGTTGGGAAGCGCCCGCACGGTCGCCGCCACCGCGCGCAAGGTGGCGTGGAACTGATGATATCCGGCGATGATCTTGACCGTCGTCTCGCCGGTGTCGGCAAACAGGGTGAAGTCGGCGATCAGCCGAAGGAAGGTTTCGGGCCGGAACACGCCCTTCAGCACCGTCTCGAGCTCCGGCGCGCCCTTCGGCGCAATGGTCTCGCCATCGATCGTGCGCCACGGCATGAAGCGCTCGCGGTCGGCGGTGAGCGATCCAACCCGCGCCGCGATGCCGTCCGAAATCAGCAAGGCGGCGTTGGTGCGGAACAGCGACGGGATCTGCTCGCGATAGGTCTGAAGCTGTTGAAAGGCATCGTCGAGCGTGGCCTGCTCGGACCCCGGATTCTTGAGCTCGATCACGCCGAGCGGCAGGCCGTTGACGAACACCACCACATCGGGGCGCCGGTTGGCCTTGTCCTCGATCACGGTGAACTGGTTCACCGCCAGCCAGTCGTTCTCGGCCGGGTCGTCCAGGTCGATCAGCCGCGCCTGCTCGCCGCCGATGCTGCCGTCGGCGCGCACCACCTCGATCGGCACGCCTTCCACCAGGTAGCGGTGCAGCCGCCGGTTCTCGGCGATGGCGGAGGGCGTCTCGACCTGCCGGATCTTCGCCAGCACATCCGCCTGCGCGTCGGCGGAGAGGCTCGGATTGAGCCGCGCGATCGCGGCGCGCAGCCGCCCGGCAAGCAGCACATCACCATAGCTTTCCCGCTCCGGCGAGGCGCTGTCCGGCCCGATCTCGGGGCCGCTCGCGGTGGCGTAACCGATCTCCGCCAACCACTCGAGCGCCGCCTCCTCGACATGGCTCTCCGCAATCTTCACGCCGCGTCCGCCACCATCGCCTCGGCATCGCGAATGCGAATTTCGCCGGACATGAGCTTGGGGAGCAGGAGGTCGCGCGTGGCGGCGAGGGTGCGGTTTTCGAGTGCGTTCGTAACTGTTCTCTGGATTAGCTCATGGCAAAGCGCACCGTACGCTGCCAGCAGCGATCCCGACGGCTTGATCAGTCGGAACGTGTCTATGTCAGCCTTGCCGAGGTGTATTACGGTAGTTCCGACCTTTCCCCGTTCGAAAAAGGCAAGCGGCTCCTTTAAGGCTTCGCTGAGGAAGCTGGCGGGCACACCTACCTTAGGGACGAAAGAGCAAACGCGCTGGTTCAGCCAAGCTGTTTCACCCTTCCAAACGTGGAGGCGAAACTCTCCATCCATCCCCACGACCAGGTCACCTGGATAGACTTTGTGCCCCTTCGGATGCTCTTCGTCGGTAAATATGGAAGGTTCGTGGGTAGCCAAATCGCGGATGCGGATGAGAGGTAGGCCGCGGCAATCTGCGTTGAAGCGGCTTGACGCAAACGGAGCTCCGTAGATGACGCTGGCGAAATCATAGACACTCTCGATCCGCCAGCCGACCGGCCTTTCATCATCATCAAGGCGATCGGGGAACAGCGACCAAACCTCTGGAGTAAGATATGGATCGCCGCCTTCCATCTTCGCGCGGGTGGGGCCGAAATCAACGAACCAGTCTTTGAAGATCGCCCGCGCCATCGCCTCCAGCGTCTCATTCATCCGCCGGTTCAGCTCGATCCGGTCGTCAAGAAACGAAAGCAACTCGCCTATTCGCTTCTGTTCCTCAAAGTCGGGATAACGGATCGGCAGGGCACGTAAAGCTTTTTGGCTGATACCTAAAACTGTCGTGCCCGTTGCATAGCTGGCTAGAAGTTTCTGCTGAGCAGGAGAGGTAAGAAGGTAGCGGAAGAAAGTGTTGTCCAGCTTTCCGGCCTTGCCGCGCATACAGACGATACGTTGCCCGAGAGCGAACTTGGACGTTTCCTCATCCAGCTGGATCACCTCGCCCAAGGGTGCCTCAGTCGTCATCACGATATCACCGGCTTTAGGAAGACCTCGCGTCATCCACGTTGAGTAGTACGAAGGGTCAATCGTCTGCTCAATCGGCCTCTTCAATCCAGCCGTTTTTACCACCTTGGCGGACAACACGGGAACGCCGATGAGCGATTTGGGAGGGCTTTTGCCGCGATAGTCGATTAACGACTGCAAGCAGTCACTAAGCGCTTCAGTTCGCCAGTTAGCCATCAATCTGCCTCTCTGGCAGCACGAGAGCCAACTGCCGATCTATGACGTCCGTCAACCGCCGGCTCTCGGCAAACTGATCGGCAAGCTTGGCTCGCAGGCTGGCGAATGTGTCGGGGAAGGAATTCGCGCCATCATCCACATCTTCCGCGCCCACGTATCTCCCCGGCGTGAGAGCGTGACCCTGCCCCCGCACCTGATCCAACGTCGCTGCCTTCGCAAAGCCCGGCACGTCGGCATACTCTTCCGCATCCGGCTCCCCCCGCCACGCGTGATACGTGTCCGCAATCAGCGCGATATCCCCATCCGTCAGCTCCCGCCGCACCCGGTCCACCATCACGCCCATCTTGCGGGCGTCGATGAACAGGATTTCGCCGCGGCGGTCGCGCCAGCCTCCTCCCGGGTTCTTGTTGCGGGCGAGGAACCAGAGGCAGACGGGGATCTGGGTGGAATAGAAAAGCTGGCCTGGCAGCGCGATCATGCAGTCCACTACGTCCGCTTCGACCATCGCCCGTCGGATCACGTCCTCGCCGCTTTGTCCCGAAGACATCGACCCGTTGGCAAGCACCACGCCGGCGACGCCGTTCGGCGCCAGGTGGGCGTGGATGTGCTGGAGCCAGGCGTAATTGGCGTTGCCGGCCGGCGGCGCGCCGAAGGTCCAGCGGGGGTCTTCGCGCAGCCGGTCGCCGCCCCAGTCGGAGACGTTGAACGGCGGGTTGGCGAGGATGTAGTCGAAGCGCAGGTCCTTCAATTCGTCCTTGTGGAAGCTCCCTTCGTTGTTCCAGCGAATGTCGGCATCGATGCCGCGCACGGCCAGGTTCATCTTGGCCAGCCGCCAGGTCGTATAATTGCTTTCCTGGCCATAGATAGCGATGTCGCCGACCCGGCCGCCATGGCTTTCGACGAATTTTTCGGACTGGACGAACATGCCGCCCGATCCGCAGCACGGATCGTAGACGCGGCCCTTATAAGGCTCGATCATTTCCACCAGCACGCGGACCACCGATTGCGCGGTGTAGAATTCGCCGCCGCGCTTGCCTTCCGCGCCGGCAAATCCGCCGAGGAAATATTCGTAGACGCGGCCGAGCAGGTCGCGGGCCTTTTCGCCGGGCTCGCCGGTGGCGATGCCCGAGATGAGGTCGATCAGTTCGCCAAGCATCACCTTGTCAAGCGCGGGGCGGTTATAATCCTTGGGCAGCACGCCTTTCAGGCCCGGATTGGCCGTCTCGATCGCCGTCATGGCGTCGTCCACCAGCTTGCCAATCGTCGGCTGGCGCGCATTGGCCTGCAAAAACGACCAGCGCGCCTCTGCCGGCACCCAGAAGATGTTGTCCGCCAGATACTCGTCCGGATCTTCGGCCGCTTGCGCGTCCTCCGCCAGCAGCGCCTCGTGCCGCGCTTCGAAAGCGATGGAGATGTGCTTAAGGAAGATAAGCCCCAGCGCGACGTGCTTGTAGTCGGAAGGCTCCAGGTTCTTGCGCAACTTGTCCGCCGCAAGGAAAAGCTGCGCCTCGAAGCCAAGGGTTGCGCCGTTTCCTCCGGTTTTCGATTTTCCGGCCTTACCAGCCCCACCCTTAGCCAAATTCATTCTCCCGTTCGGCAGAAACCTAGCGGGCGGGCTGCCTGCCGAGCAAGGCGCTCCGCACCGTCGGACCGCTTTTCTCGAAATCAGATTGCGAACTGTGGTTTCGGGTGCGGGCAAGGGCTCGGCCGAATCTCACCATTGGCAAGAGGCGCAAAGAGCACACGGGCGTTCCCAACGGCGTATGGCGAAAATGGTCGGGGAGAGAGGATTCGAACCTCCGGCCCCTGCCTCCCGAAGACAGTGCTCTACCAGGCTGAGCTACTCCCCGACCGGGTTGACGGCGCGCGAACGCGCCGACCGGAAGGCAGGGGGCGAGCCTATAAGGAGGGCGTCCGGGAAGCGCAAGCCGCTGCTTGGGTCAGCGGGCGATCGCCTTCAGCATCTCGGGGATCGAGGTGAACTTCTCGCGGGGGCTGCCCGTTCGGGCGCGCTCCACTTCGGCGGCTTCGATGGTCTGCCAGTCCTGGAAGGTGACGGGCCTGGCGCCGCGCGCGGCGAGGAGGGTGTCGAGGCCGTCCGGGCCTTGTTTCCCGCTGTTGGCGGTGCCCAGCGTCGCGAAGATCGTCTCGGCCACTTCGAAACCGTCCGGGCGGTTGGTGCCGATCGTTCCGGTCGGTCCGCGCCTCGCCCAGCCGACGCAGTAGAGGCCGTCGCCGATCACCCCTTCGGCATTGGCGAAGCGGCCGCGGCCATGTTCGAAGGGCACGCCTTCGATGGGCGGGGTCTGGTAGCCGATGCAGGTGATGACCAGGCCGCAGGGAATCGCATAGGTTTCGCCGGTGCCGACGGAACGCAGGTCGTCGGTCAGGGCGGTGCGCTCCACGATCACCCGCTCCACTTGGCCGTTGCCCTCGACCGCGACCGGCATGGCGAAGAAGTCGAAGTGGATGGTCTTGCGCTTTGCGGCCGCCGCGGCGGCGAAATCGCGCAGGTGGGTGACGGACTTGCGCATGCCGGGTTCGAGCAGCGCATCGTCCTCCGGCGGCGGCAGGTCTTCGGGGCGGACGCGGGGCGCGGCTTCCGAGAGATGGCCGAGCTCGCCCAGTTCCTTGGGCGTCATCGCAATCTGGTGCGGGCCGCGGCGGCCGAGGATGTGGATGGCCTCGACCTGCGAGCGGGCGAGGGCGTCGAAGGCGTGGCCCGAAATGTCGGAGCCGGCGAATTCGTCGCTGGTCTTGGACAGGATTCGGGCGACGTCGAGGGCGACGTTGCCGTTGCCGATCACGGCCGCCGCCGGCGTGTCGAGGCGGGGCGCCAGGTCGGCGAAATCGGGGTGGCCGTTGTACCAGCCGACAAAGGCCGCGGAGCCGACCACGCCCGGTAGATCGGCGCCGGGGATGGCGAGCGGCCGATCGTTGGGCGCGCCGGTGGCGAGAACCACCGCGTCGTACAGGGTCTGGAGCTCGGCAACCGACACGTCGCCGCCGACCAGCACGTTGCCGACGAAGCGGACGTTGGGGGACAGCGCGACCTTTTCGTAGCGCCTGGAGACCGCCTTGATCGACTGGTGGTCGGGCGCGACGCCGGAGCGGATCAGGCCGTAGGGCACGGGCAGGCGGTCGATCAGGTCGATCCGCACCCCCTCGCCATATTGGTTCTGGAGCGCTTCGGCGGTGTAGAAGCCGGCCGGTCCCGAGCCGATGATCGCCACGTGCCGCATCACAGTCTCCCAGTTCGCGCAAGGTGGGATGCTAGCGTAGCGGGAGCGCGAGGCAAGCCGCCTTCGTCAGCGCCCGTTCAGCGGCACCGTGGCAAGGAGGGGCTTATGCAGAAGATCATCCTCCCGCTCCTCGCCGCCGCCGTTCTTGCCACCTCCGCGCCCTCCTTCGCCGCGCCGCACGACCAGCATGTCGTTGCGCCCCAGGCCGAGCAGGCGCGCATCGCGTTTCCGGGCTTTCGAATCCGCAACTTTCGCGCCGAGGGCCGCGAAGTCGTCTACCTGGAGGACCAGAGCCGCAATTGGTACCGGGCCGAGCTGTTCGGCCCGTGCATCGACCTGCAATTCGCGAACGCGATCGGCATCGACACGCGCGGATCGAGCAGCTTCGACCGGTTCAGCGCGATCATTGTCGGCGGCGAGCGCTGCCAGCTCCGTTCGCTGAGCCGGAGCGACGAGCCCCCGAAGCGGGAAAAGGCGAAGAAGCGCCGCGGCTGAGCCCGCCCCCCCCCCCCCCCGGCTCAGCTCTTCCCGCCGCTGCGGTCTTCGAGCAATTCGGTGCCGTGGCGGCGCATCAGGCTTTCGATCTTGCCCGAGAAAAAGGAGAGAAAGGCGGGGAGACGCACCTCCAGCCGGACGATCTTTTCCCCGACGTCGATGGTGGCGGACACTTCCTGCCCCATTGCCGTGACGCGAAGGTCCATTCGGTCGCCGGTCCAGCTGTGCTGCACGTCGCCGCCGCCCGGCAGGTGATCGCCAAGCTTGCCGATCCCGCCCGCGATGCGCCGCTTCGCCTCGGCCGCGCCAAGGCTGTGCGGCAGGTCGACGGTGATCGGCTTGGTCATTGCGGGGCTCCTGTTCTACTAAGTGAATGTGGTGCGCGGGGCACAGTGTTGCAATAATATTGCGGTGCAGCAACTCACCGCTTCCCCCGCCGCGGTTTGCGTCTACTCTCCCGCGATTACACGGCGGCGGGGGCTGCCGATGGATTTGGGGGATACACCATGAACCGTCTCGTACGCACCGCGCTCCTGTCGGGCTTTTCCGCTTTTGCCTTTGCCGCCGCGCCGGCCGCCGCCCAGCAGACCCAGACCGCCTCGCCCGACGTCGAGGCCGGCGAGGAGCCGGACGCCCAGCCGCTCGCCGGCGAGGAGATCGTCGTCACCGGCACCCGCCGCTCCGACCGCACGGTGGCCGACAGCCCGGTGCCGATCGACGTCCTCGGCGCCGAAGCGATCACCAACACCGGCCAGACCGAAACCAACCGCATCCTCAACCAGCTGGTTCCGTCCTTCAACTTCCCGCAGCCGTCGATCGCCGACGGGTCCGACGCGCTCCGTCCCGCCACCCTGCGCGGCCTCAGCCCCGATCAGACGCTGGTGCTGGTCAACGGCAAGCGCCGCCACGTCGCGGCCCTGCTCAACATCAACGGCACGGTCGGCCGCGGCGCCGCCGCCGTCGATCTGAACCTGATCCCGGGCCTCGCGATCAGCCGCATCGAAGTGCTGCGCGACGGCGCCGCCGCCCAATATGGCTCGGATGCGATCGCCGGCGTGATCAACATCCAGCTCAAAACCGCCGCGGAAGGCGGCCGCGCGTCGATCACCTACGGCCAGTACCGCTCCACGGTGGATGGTGTCGCCAACGTCACCGGCCTGCAGACCAACGCGTCGGGCCAGCCCATTCTCGATCCCACGGACAACCGGTATTTCGTGCCGGTCAGCGACGGCGAGCGCCGCGCGCGCGACGGCGAGACGATCACCGTCGGCGCCAATGTCGGCGTTCCGGTGGGCGACGGCGGCTTCGTCAACCTCACCGGCGAATATCGCCACCGCGAGCGCACCAACCGCGCCGGCTTCGACCTTCGCCCCAACTACAACCGCCCAACCGCCGCCTTCGACGCGCGCGAGCTCACCTTCGACCGGCTCCAGTTCCGCTTCGGCGATCCGGACACCGACGATTTCAACCTGTTCGTGAACTCCGGCCTGCCGATCGGCGGCGGCTGGGAGCTGTTCGCCTTCGGATCGTACGGCGTGCGCGATTCGCTGAGCGCCGCCAATTACCGCCAGGCCAATGCCGCGACGAACCGCAACTTCGCCACCATCGCCCCCAACGCGACGCCGAACGCTGCCAACTTCGTGCCGCTGACGCCCGACGGCTTCCTGCCGCTGATCGACACGGAGCTTGCCGATTATTCGTTCAACGGCGGCATCCGCGGCGAGATCGCCGGCTGGGCCGCGAGCCTGTCCGCCGGCCGGGGCCACAACCGCTTCGACTACACCATCAAGAACACGCTCAACACGTCGTTCGGCCCGCAAAGCCAGAGCGTGTTCGACGCCGGTGGGCTTCGCTACGGGCAGAACATCGTCAACCTCGATTTCTCCCGCGAATACGCCGTCGGCAACTTCGCCAAGCCGCTCTCCGTCGCGCTTGGCGGCGAATATCGCGAAGAGAATTTCGTGATCCGCCCCGGCGATCTCCAATCCTATGCAACCGGCCCGCTGTTCCGCGCCGCCTTTGCAACCACCGCCGCCAACTGCGCCGCCCAGCAGGGCGTGTTCAACGCCGCCACCAACGTCTGCAGCTTCCCGGGCCGCGCCGCGTCGGCGGGCGCCCAGGGCTTCCCGGGCATTCCGGCGGGCAGCGCCACCGATGAAGGCCGCCACAGCTTCGGCGCCTACCTCGAGCTCGACGCCGACCCGATCGAAGGGCTGACCACCACGCTGGCCGGCCGCTACGAACATTTCTCGGACTTCGGAAGCACCTGGAACGGCAAGTTCGCCGCCCGCTACGAGCCGGTCGAGGGCTATGCCCTGCGCGGCTCGGTGTCGAACGGCTTCCGCGCCCCGTCGCTCCAGCAGCAGTTCTTTACCACCACGTCGACCAACTTCATCGGCGGCCTGCCGGTGGATATCTCCACGCTGGCGGTAAGCAGCCCGGTCGCCCGGGCGCTCGGCTCGCGCGATCTCAAGCCCGAAAAGTCGCTGAACCTGAGCTTCGGCGGAACGGCCAACCCGTTTCCGGGGCTGACGTTCACCGCGGATGTCTACCAGATCAAGATCAGGGACCGCATCGTTCTCACCGAAAACCTCGGCGCGGCGGGCAGCGGCACGGCGGCGGTCAACGCGGCGGTCAAGGCCGTGCTCGACGCCAACGGCTTCCAAAGCGTCGGCGCGGCGCGCTTCTTCATCAACGGCCTCGACACCACCACCCGCGGCCTCGACCTGGTCGGCACCTACCGCCGCCGCATGGGCACGCTGGGCAACTGGACGCTCACCGCCGCCTACAATTACAACAAGACCAAAATCGACGCGCGGTTGAACGATCTTGGCCCGCTTGCCACCATTCCGGGCATCGTGCTGTTCGGCCGGGTGGAGGGCCTGCGCTTCACCGAAGGCCAGCCGCGCGACAAGATCGTGCTCAGCGCCGACGGCGATGTCGGTCCCTTCGGGTTCACCGCCCGGACCACCCGCTACGGCGAAGTCGTCTCGCCCGGTGCGGCCAATCCGATCGCCGATCCCACCAGCCTCACGGCGATGGGCCCGGACGACATCGTCCTCAGCCCCAAGTGGATCACCGACGTCGAGCTTCGTTTCAAGGCGGGTGCCGGCATCGAGTTCGCGCTTGGCGCCAACAACCTGTTCGACGTTTATCCGGACCGGTCGCCGTTCGGCGCCCGCCCGGCCTCGATCGGCGGCGTCTACCCGGCCAACCAGGAATATATCCCGTATTCGATCTTCTCGCCCTTCGGCTTCAACGGCCGCTTCCTGTACGGGCGCCTTTCGGTCGAATTCTGATCCGCAAGCGCTTCAGACACGAAGGGAAGGGGCTCCGCTTGCGGGGCCCTTTCTCCGTTCGGGCGTCCCCGGGTAGCCCGCGATCGTGCCGGCGGATGGTTAACCGCGCGCCAACCATCCGGCCTCACCCTTTCTAAAGCCGGCGGGCCTATCTCGATCGCTTCTCTGCATCCCGTAGTGGACGAAGGACCGATCGAAATGAGGGCCATGCAGCGGCTGAAAGCGTTCTTGAAGAGCGAGCGGGGCAACGTCCTCGCGATGGGCGCGGCGGCGATTCCGCTGCTGCTCGGCTCCGCCGGCTATGCCGTGGATACGTTCCAGATCGCCGTCATGAACCGGCAGATGCAGCGCGCCGCCGATTCGGCGGCGATCGCCGGCGCCTACGCCATGTCGCAGGGCTCCGGCGCGACGGAGGAACAGACCTACGCGTCCGGCGCAGCGACTCGCGAGATCGACCGCAAGCTCAACAAGACGCCGGCTTTGGTCGGGACCCCCGTGATCGTCACCGGCGCAAGCCTTGGCTTCAACCGCACCGTGCGGGTAAACCTCACCGCGACTCCGCGGCTGCCGTTCATGGCGATTTTCACCAAGTCAACGACCAAAATCACGGCGACGGCGACAGCGGCGCTGGTGGACAACGGCCGCTTCTGCATGTTGTCTCTGTACGACGGCACCGCCCCCGGAATCAGCGTCGGCGGCGGTGCGGACCTGAACCTGGGCTGCGGCATGGCAAGCAACTCCACGGGCCCGAACGGGATCGAGGCTTTCGGTAACTCCACCGTCAACGCCTCGCCGATCATGGCGCGAGGCGGGCTCACCAGCAGCAGCAATTATGCCGCGGGCACCAAGCTCCAGCCTTATGGCGCCGAGCAGAAGGATCCCTACGCCTTCATCCCGGATCCCGTGTCACCTGGGGGCTGCCCTGCCAAGCAGGTCAACGCAGATGAAACGCTGGAGCCGGGCTGCTACTCGTCCCTGGAGTTCAAGAAGGGCACGGCGACCCTCAAGCCGGGCACCTACCTGATCGACGGCGGGAAGCTGGACTTCGGCGCGCAGGGCAAGGCGGTCGGAACGGGCGTGACGTTCGTCATGACCGGCCCTGGCGGCGCGGCCGGCGATTTCGAAATGAACGCCCAGGCCGAGATGAACGTCAGCGCTCCCAGTTCGGGGACTTATAAAGGCATCCTCATCTACCGCGACCGGCGGGCCGCACCTACTGACATCAAGATCAATGGCGGATCGGACGCGACGATGACCGGGGCATTGTACTTCCCCAGCGCGGACATGACCTTCAACGGCAATACAGGGTTCACCGCCGAATGCTTTCAGCTCATCGGCCGGATTCTCACCTTCCGAGGGGGAGCCGAAATCAACAACGATCCGGCCCGCTGCGCTGCCCTTGGCGGAGACGCCGATTTCCAGCTGCAATTCGTAAGGCTGGTGAAATGACGCGGTTGAAGACCTTTCGCGCCTGCCTGAAAGACGAAGACGGGGTCACCGCGATCGAATTCGCGATGCTGATACCGATCCTCGCGACGTTCGTTCTCGGCATTATCGACCTGAGCACCGGCCTGTCGCAGCGCTTCAGCCTTCAGCAGGCGGTGAACCGCAGCCTGGAAATCGTTCAGGCCAACCGCGTCGCCGCCAACGCCCAGGGCACCCAGAATTACGACTTCCTGAAAACGGAGGTGACCAAGGCGGTGCCGAGCGCGTCCGTCACCCTAGACCAATGGCTGGAATGCAGCGGCACCAAACAGAGCAGCTATACAGGCGTCTGCGCCGCGGGCCAGGATACCGCCCGCTATCTGGAGCTTCGCGCCACCCGCGAGTTCCGGGGCAAGATCTACTTGCGGCCGGTCACTCTGAACGCGACGTCCGCCGTGAGGGTGCAATGAAAAAGCTCCGCCTCTTCCGCCGCGACACACGGGGCGTCACCGCCGTCGAGTTCGCGCTGATCTGCCCGGTGTTCTTTGGCATGCTGATCGGCATTACCCAGCTTGGTGCGCTGTATTTCGCGGGCGCCGACCTGCGCAATGCGGTCGCCGCAGGCGCCCGGCAGGCGCAGATCTTCCCGCGGCCAGGCCCGGAGGCCGTCAAGACGGCGGTCCGCAACCGCATCTACAAGCTCAATAGCGGTTACCTCACCGGACCGACGGTGACTTTCGACACGGACGCCAACGGCTATGCCTTCTACCTGATCCAGGCGTCCTACGCCGTGCCGCTGAACTTCGTTTTCTACAAGCCGCCGCCGGTGACGCTCACCGAAACGCGGCGGGTGTATCTCAGCCCCGCGAGCTGAAGCTCGCGTCTTCCCGACCCGAACGCGAGCTGAACCTCCCGCCTTGCCCTCCCCGGCGGCGCGCGGCACAACGCCGCATCGCCCCGCGGGAAGGATCAAGGCAGTGACGGACCGTTCGCCCGAAGAGCCGCTGCGCCGCGACATCGGCTTTCTGGGCTCGGCCTTCCTGTCGTTCAACGGCGTGGTCGGGGCGGGCATCTTCGCTCTGCCGGAGAAGCTCTACAGCCAGTTCGGGGCGTTCAGCCCGTTCCTGTTTCCCCTGTTCGGCCTGCTGGTGCTGGTCATCGCCTTGCCGTTCGCGCGCATGGCGGCGCTTCACCCGGTGTCGGGCGGGCCGGTGGTCTATGCCGCCGCGTTCGGCAGGACGGCGGCCTTTCAGGCGGGATGGATCTATTACGTCGCGCGGGCTGCGGCGCTGGCCGCCAATACCACGGTGCTGGTCACGTATCTGGGGCGCTGGTGGCCGGACTTGGGGGCGCCGTTGCCGAGGGCGGCGGTGATCCTCGCCGTCTGCGGGCTGCTGACGTGGATCAACATCGTCGGCGTGAAGCGGGCAGTCCGCTTTCTCGATGCGCTGACTCTCCTCAAGGCCGCGCCTTTGGTTCTGGTCGCAATACTCGGTCTGGTGATGGCGGGCGGCGCCATCGAGGCGCCGGGGCCGCCGCCGCCGCTGACCCAGCTCGAGGCCGCCGCCTTGCTGATCCTCTACGCGTTCGTCGGGTTCGAGAATTCGGTCGTGCCCGCCGGCGAGACGGCGGACGCGCGCCGCACCATTCCGCGCGCGCTGATCGCCACCATCGTCGCCACCGCGATCCTCTATTTCCTGGTCCAGCTTTCCTATGTCGCCGTGATGGCGCCGGGGCAGGGCGGCGACGCGCCGATGATCGCCTTCGGCGCCGCGTTGATGGGGCCGGCGGGGGCGGTCCTGCTCACCGCCGCCGCGATTTTCTCGCTGCTCGGCAACATCAGCGGCGGGATGACCGGCAGCACGCGCACCACCTACGCCATGGGCCGCGATGGGCTGCTGCCCGGCTGGTTCGGGCGGGTGAGCGCCCGCTACGCCACGCCCGCCAACTCGATCCTGTTCATGGGCGGCCTGATCGCGCTGCTCGCGCTCAGCGGCAGCTTCGTCTGGCTCGCGGTGATGAGCACGCTTGCGCGGATGATCGTCTACGCCTTGTCGATCGCCGCTCTGCCCAAGGCGAGCCGGGGAGAGGCGCTTCGGCCGGTGATGTGGCTGATGGTATTCGCCGCGCTTGCGGTCTGCGCCTGGGCGGCGTGGCAGTCCGACTGGAAGGCGTGGCGGGCACTGCTGGTGCTTATGGCGGCAGGGACGGTGTTGTTTATCGCCGCGCGCGTGGCGGCTCAGAGGGCGCCGAAGCGGCCGGCCTGATAATCCTCGATCGCCGCGACGATCTCCTCGCGGCTGTTCATCACGAAGGGGCCGTGGGAGACGATCGGCTCCCCGAACGGCGCGCCGTGGCCGAACAGGATCACGGCCTCTTCGGTTGAGGAGAGGCCGACCGTGTCGCCTTCCTCCTCCATCTCGGCGAGGTGCCATTGCGGGACGGGGGCGCCCGACACTTTGGACGAGCCGGCCACGGTGTAGAGGAAGACCGTGCGGCCCGGTTCGACCGGAAGCTCGACCGAACCGCCGGGGCGGAGGCGCACCAGCATCAGGCGGATGTCGGCGAGCGGTTCGATCGCGCCGCTGACTCCGCCGTGGCTTGCCGAAATCAACTCCAGCGTCGCGCCGTCCAGCTCCACCTTGGGTATGTCCGCCGCTTCGAGCCCCACGTAAGCGGGCTTCGTCATCTTCAACCGCGCCGGGAGGTTGATCCAGAGCTGGAGGATCTCGAGCCGGCCGCCGCTGCGCTTGAAGCTTTCCGGCGAAAGCTCGGCGTGAATCAGGCCGCTGCCGGCCGTCATCCACTGCACGCCGCCGGGGTGGATCACGCTTTCATGGCCGCCGCTGTCCAGGTGGGAAAGCTCGCCGTCGAGGATGAAGGTCACCGTCTCGAAGCCGCGGTGCGGGTGCGGTCCGAAGGGCAGGCCTTCATTGTTCGGCCGGTAGGTCTGCGGGCCGTGGTGGTTGAGGAACAGGAAGGGATCGAGGTGCTGCAGCGCCGGCCCCGGCACCGGACGGCGGGTGAGCAGGTCGCCGATGTCGTCGCGATAGGCGGCGTGGAGGCGCTTGATCCGGCGCAGCGCCATCAGGCGGGCTCCAGCTCGGCGGCCACGGTCTCCTCGATCCAGCCGCCGCCGAGCACCCGGTCGCCGTCGTAGAGGACCGCCGCCTGGCCGGGGGAGACTCCATATTCCGGCGTTTCGAAGTGGATGCTCGTGCCGTCGAAGCGCACCGGTGCCGGCTTGGCCATCGAGCGGACCTTGGCCGAAAGCCCCTCGCGCTGGCCTTCGCCAAGCCAGTTGAGGTTGCCGAGGTGGGCGGCGCGGACCGCAAGGGCGCGCCTTGGGCCGACGACGACCCGGCGCTGGTCCGCTTCGATGCGTACGACATAAAGCGGCTCGGGCTGGCCGCCGATCTCGAGCCCGCGGCGCTGGCCGACGGTGAAGTGAATCAGGCCCTTGTGGCGGCCGAGGATTTGGCCGGAGAGGTCGACGATGTCGCCTTCCTCCGCCGCTTCGGGCCGCACCTTCTTGACCACCGCCGCGTAATCGCCGCCGGGGACGAAGCAGATGTCCTGGCTGTCCGGCTTGTCGGCGACGAGCAGGCCGAGGTCGCGGGCGAGTTCGCGGACCAGCGGCTTGGGGAGGTCGCCCAGCGGGAAGCGCAGGTAATCGAGCTGCTCGGCGGTGGTTGCGAACAGGAAATAGCTCTGGTCGCGGGCCGGATCGGCGGCGCGGTGAAGTTCGGCGCCGTTCGGCCCCACCCTGCGCCGGACATAATGGCCGGTGGCGAGGCAGTCGGCGCCGAGATCGCGGGCGAGGCCGAGCAGGTCGGTGAACTTCACCCCCTGGTTGCACGACACGCACGGAATCGGCGTCCGCCCGAGCATGTATTCATCGGCAAAACGCTCGATTACGCCCTCCCGAAAAACACTAGCATAATCAAACACATAGTGCGCAATGCCTAAACGCTCCGCGACACTTTTGGCATCATATATATCCTGCCCCGCGCAACACGTCCTGCTCCGCCCCACCGCCTCGCCATGATCGTAAAGCTGCAGGGTAACGCCGATCACCTCCGCGCCGCTGCGCGCCGCAAGCGCGGCGACCACCGACGAATCGACCCCGCCCGACATCGCGACCACGATTCGGGCCTCGGACGCCGGACGGCTGAGCTGAAAATCGACCTGCATGATGGCCCGCACATAGGGGCGCGGGGCGCAAAAGCCCAGCTTGCGAACATCCTTAGCGGGATTTTCACCTTCCTTCCCTAGACCCCCCTTCATGGACTTGAGCTTCTTCCGCCGTGCCGAACAGCGCTTCGCAAGCCGCGCCGCCGCGCACCTCGATTTCGGGATGCTGTCGGCCATGTTGCGCGCGCAGGGCCAGGCAAGCGCCGCGGCACGGGCGCAGGCCTTTGTGCCTGCACCGGCCGAAGTTGCGGATCCGATCGCCGAGATATTGTCCGCCGGCCCGTGCTGGCGCGCGGCGGTGGCCGCGCTGGGCGGGAGCTTCAATCCCGCCTTCGCGCGGCAACGGAGCGTAAATTGAAATGACCGCGCCGTTTACCTTGCGGTTTCAATCTTCCTTCAAGCCGGCGGGGGTACAGCTTGGGCAACGGGAAGCAGGGGACGCGGCTTACGCGTTTTTGAGGTACGAATGATCGAGAACCAGAAGATAAGGCCGGCACAGGTAATCGGACCCCTCGGGGAGCCGCTCACCCTGGATTCGCTTCCGCCGCCGGGCACCAGCCGCTGGGTGGTGCGCCGCAAGGCCGAAGTGGTCTCGGCAGTGAACGGCGGGCTGCTCAGCGTCGATGAAGCCTGCGACCGCTACGGCCTTACCCTGGAGGAATTCGCAAGCTGGCAGCGGGCGGTCGATCGTTCGGGAATGCCGGGCCTTCGGGTGACGCGCATCCAGCATTACAAGTCGCTCTACGAGCGCCAGCAGAAGTTCTGAAGGTTCGCTCGCGAAGGCGGGTGTTAATGAAAGTTGCGGCTTTTGACTCGGATTGTATCCGCCGGGTCCGCAACATCCCGGCCGGCGAAGCTCCCAGGGAGCTCCGCCGGCCGTTTTGCTGTGTGACGCGCATCGGGGCCGGAGAACTTCGCGCCATCGGCCGGGCCGGTGCGGTGGGGGAAGTCGCGCTCGCCGACCGAGTGGAGGAGGGGGGTCATGTCCTCCATTCGCGCGGTGATGACGTGGATGATCTCGCCTTCTCGCTGCACCACGCCCTTGATGCCGATCATCGAGGCGGAGAGCACGATCCGGCGCTGCGCCTCGAACCGGTCGGGCCAGAGGATGGCGTTGGCCACTCCGGTTTCATCCTCGATGGTGATGAACAACACGCCCTTGGCCGAGCCCGGACGCTGGCGGATGAGGACCACGCCGGCGACGGTGACCGGCTTGCCATCCTTGGTGTGTGCGAGATCGCCGCAGCGGGTGACGCCACGGCGGTCGAGTTCGGGGCGGAGAAAGGCGAGCGGGTGGGCGCGAAGCGAGAGCTGCAGCGCGCGGTAATCCTCGACCACTTCGCGGCCTTCGGTGAGCGGCTTCAGCGCCACGTCCGGCTCGTGCCCCTCGGCGGCGGCGAACAGGGGAAGTGGCGCCTCGCCGAGCCCGCGCACTTGCCACAGCGCCTGGCGCCGGTCGACGCCGAGGCTTCGGAAGGCATCGGCGTCGGCGAGCTTTTCCAGCTCGGCGGGCGGCACGGTGGAGCGGCGCCAGACGTCTTCGATGGAGACGAAGGGGCGTTCCGAGCGCGCGGCGAGGATCTGCGCGGCGTGGGCGTTGGAGAGGCCGCGGATCATGCGCAGGCCGAGGCGGAGGGGGAAGAGCTTGTTCCTCCCCGTCGAAGATGGGGAGGGGAACCACCCGGAGGGTGGTGGAGGGGTAGATGCCGTGAGATTCGGGGTTTTCTTGCGATCCGCTGATTCTACGGCAGCTACCCCTCCACCATGCTTCGCATGGTTCCCCTCCCCACGCTTCGCGCAGGGAGGAACTAAGTCCTCGACCATCGTGTCCCACCGGCTCTCGTTGATGCAGGCAGGCCGTATCTCCACCCCATGGTCCCTTGCATCCCGCACGATCTGCGCCGGCGCATAGAAGCCCATCGGCTGGGCATTCAAAAGCGCCGCGCAGAAGATGTCCGGGTGGTGGCACTTCATCCACGAAGATGCGTAGGCGATTTTCGCGAAAGACGCGGCGTGGCTTTCAGGGAAGCCGTAGCTGCCGAAGCCTTCGATCTGCTTGAACGTCCTCTCGGCGAAGTCGCGGGGATAGTGGCGGGCGACCATGCCTTCGATAAGCTTGTCCCGGAAGTGGGTCACGCCGCCGGTGTACTTGAAGGTGGCCATGGCGCGGCGGAGCTGGTCGGCCTCGCCCGGCGTGAAGCCGGCGCCGACGATGGCGACCTTCATCGCCTGCTCCTGGAAGAGCGGCACGCCAAGCGTCTTTTCCAGCACGGCGCGAAGCTCGGGCCGGGGATATTGCGGCTTCTCCTTGCCCTCGCGGCGGCGGAGGTAGGGGTGGACCATGTCGCCCTGGATCGGGCCGGGGCGGACGATGGCGACTTCGATGACGAGGTCGTAGAATTCCTTGGGCTTCATGCGCGGCAGCATCGCCATTTGGGCGCGGCTTTCGATCTGGAAGACGCCAAGCGTGTCGGCCTTCTGGATCATGTCGAACACCTTCGGATCGTCGTCCTGGAGGTCGGCCATGCCGATATCGACGCCCTTGTGGTCGCGCAGCAGGTTGAAAGCGCGGCGCATGCAGCCGAGCATGCCAAGGCCGAGCACGTCGACCTTCATGAAGCCAAGCGCCTCGATATCGTCCTTGTCCCATTCGATGACGCGGCGGTTTTCCATCGCGGCGGGCTCGATCGGGACAAGGTCGTCGAGGCGGTCGCGGGTGAGAACGAAGCCGCCTGGATGTTGCGAAAGGTGCCGCGGAGTGCCGATCAGCTGGCGGGAGAGTTCGAGGGTCAAAGCGAGGCGGGGGTCTGATTGATCTAGATTAAGTTCTTCGACGTGGCGGTTCTCGACGCCTTCGTTGGACCAGCCCCAGACCTGGCCTGACAAGGCGGCGGTCATGTCCTCGGGGAGACCCAAGGCCTTGCCAACTTCGCGGACGGCGCCGCGGGCGCGGTAGCGAGATACCACGGCGGTGAGCGCCGCGCGGTGATGGCCGTAGGTTTGGTAGATCCACTGGATCACTTCCTCGCGCCGTTCATGCTCGAAATCGACGTCGATGTCGGGCGGCTCGGGGCGTTCGGGCGAGACGAAGCGCTCGAACAGCAATTCGTGCTTCACCGGATCGATCGAGGTGATGCCGAGCAGGTAGCAGACGCAGCTGTTCGCCGCCGAGCCGCGGCCCTGGCACAGGATGCCG
Source organism: Allosphingosinicella sp. (assembly GCA_036399755.1). Lineage (GTDB taxonomy): Bacteria > Pseudomonadota > Alphaproteobacteria > Sphingomonadales > Sphingomonadaceae > Allosphingosinicella. The sequence goes on along the minus strand of DASWMM010000029.1, from coordinate 3,015 downwards.
ACCGAGCGGGCGAAGTTCACGATCGAATGGACGGTGAGGAAATAGGGCGCGTATTCGAGCTGGGCGATCATGGTCAGTTCGTGGCGCATCTGGGCGGCGGTGCGCTCCGGCACGCCGTCCGGATATTTGGCGTGGGCAGCGTCCCAGCTCAGTTTCTCGAGCGCCGCTTGCGCGGTCATGCCGGGGAGCACGTTTTCCTCGGGATATTGGTAGCGCAGTTCGGAGAGGTCGAAGGTGCAGCGCCGCGCGATCTCGGCGGTGGCGGCGACGGCTTCAGGGTAGAGGGCGAAGCGGCGGGCCATCTCCTCGGGGGATTTCAAGTGCCGGTCGGCGTGGCGTTCGCGGCGGAAGCCGAGTTCGTCGATGGTGCACTTCTCGCGGATCGCGGTCATCACGTCCTGGAGCATGCGGCGGTCGGGCGAATGGTAGAGGATGTCGCCGGTTGCCGCCGAGGGGATGCCCGCGGCCTGCGCCTGGGCGGCAAGCCGGTGGAGGCGGAGCGCGTCGCCGGGGCGGCGGTGGATGGTCAGCGCCTGGTAGGCGCGACCGGGGAAGGTGCGCTTCAGGCGCTGGAGGAGGCGGGCGTTCTCCGCGTCCGGGTCGTCCGGCAGGTGGATGGCGAGGAGGCCTTCCGACCAGGCTTCGACGTCGCCCCAATGGAGTTCGCACTTGCCCTTGCCGGCGCGGGCCTTGCCGATCGACAGGAGGCGGGTGAGGCGTGACCAGGCGGGGCGGTCGGTGGGGTAGACGAGGAGGCTCGTACTGTCGGCGAGGTCGAGGCGGCAGCCGGCGACGAGGCGGACGCCGGTTGTTTTGGCCGCTTCCCAGGCGCGGACGATGCCGGCGACGGAGTTGCGGTCGACGACGCCGAGCGCGGGGAGGCCGAGGATTGCGGCGGCGGCGAACAACTCGTCCGCCCCCGACGCGCCGCGCAGGAAGCTGAAGTGGGTGGTGGTTTGGAGTTCGACGTAGGTCACTAAAATCCTCCCCGGGACGGGGAGGGGGACCGCTCGCGAAGCGAGTGGTGGAGGGGGGTGTGTGCCAGGTGGAGAGCCCCCTCCACCAGGCTCCGCCTGGTCCCCCTCCCCGTCCCGGGGAGGATCTTCATCATCCGAACAACCCATGGAGGTACCAGCTCAGGTCCCCCGTGCGGGCGTCGACCCCGTCGCCGCGGCGATACAGCCAGAAGCGGCGGCCTTCTTCGTCTTCGACCTGGAAATAATCGCGCACCGCCTCGGCCTCGCCCGAGCGGCGCCACCATTCGCCGTGGATTCGCTCGGGCCCGTCGGCGGCGCGGACCCGGTAGGGGCGGCCGCGCCAGGTGAAGCGGCGCGGCGGCAGATCGGGGAGCAAGGCAACGACGCTTTCCACCCGCTCCGGCGGCACGAGCAGGCGCACCGGGCGCGGCCAGCGTGGCCAGGGTGCGCACGGGCTGAGCGGGCCGACCCGGCGGACGCTGCGCTCCGGCACGTCGCTTTCCACGGCGCTGGCCCGATAAAGGTGGCGGTGGCCGAGGCGGCCGGCGAGGCGGTCGACCAGGGGCGCGAGATCGGGTGCGGGCCTGGCCCCGGCGAGTTCGCCTTCGATCGCCTCGGGCCCAAGCGGTTCGCAGCGGCCGGCGAGGAGGCACATGGCGTCGAGGCCGAAGCCCGGTTCGATGGTCTCGATGCGCATGGAGAGGAGGCGCAGCAGGTGCTTGCCGTCGCGGGTGGCGCGGGCGGTGCCGATGGCGATGCGCTGCACCGCGCCGTCCACCCGGTCGCACAGCAGGGTGAAGGCGCGGGCGGCGAGGCCCGCCTTGCGTAAGCTGTCGAGGAGGCGGGCCATGAGCAAGGCGAGCGCTTCGGCGATGGCTTCGGCGGTGGCGATCGGCTCGGCGAAGCGCAGTTCGGCGACCGGCGGGTCTTCGGGGACGAGCGGCTCGATCGCTTCGCCGGCGGCGCCGAGCGCCTGGTCCAGGCGGGTGAGGAACGGCTTGCCGAGGCGGCGGGCGAGCGGGGCGCGCGGCATGGCGAAGACTTCGCCGATCCGCTCGAGCCCCAGGCGGCGGGCGGCGGCGATGGCGCGGGCGTCGAGGCGGAGCGCGGCGAGTGGGAGGGGGGCGAGCGCTTCGGCTTCCCTGCCCGCCGGGCAGAAGGTGAGGGGCCCAGGCGCGTGGCGGGCGAGAGCGTGGGCCGCGCCGGGGGTGGCGGCGACGGCGATCCGGGCGGCGAAGCCGAAGCGGGCGCAGAAAGCGAGGATGCGCCGGCACATGCGCTCCTCGCCGCCGAACAGGTGGTCGACGCCGGTCAAGTCCAGGAACAGGCCGTCTTCGCCCGAGATCGCGGCGCGCGGGGTCCAGCGGCGGGCGGCGAAAAGGGCGAGCGACGTGAGGAGGGCGCGGTCGGCTTCGGGGTCCGCGTCCTTGATTTGGAGGCCCGGTACGAGCGCGCGGGCCTGGGTGAGGGCCATGCCTGGGCCGAGGCCGAGCGCCTGCGCTTCCGGGCAGACGGCGGCGACGAGGACTCGGTTGCCGGTGCGGGTGGCAGTGACCAAAGGCCCAAGTTCCTCCCCAAGCTGGCTTGGGGAGGGGGACCAGCCGATGGCTGGTGGTGGGGTAGGTGCCGTGGACGCAGAGGTTCGCGTTGGATGCGCTGAGGCTACGGAAGCTACCCCTCCACCATGCTTCGCATGGTTCCCCTCCCCATCTGGCGATGGGGAGGAATTGGGGCGGCGCAGGACGCTGGTCGGGGTCAACGGCCCCTCTCCCATGTTCGGGAGAGGGAGGGACCCGCCCGGCGAAGCCGGGTGGGAGGGTGAGGGCCTTGCTGAGTCTCTGGTACAGACCCTCACCCTCCCACCGCTAGGGGCACCCATCGAAGTAGTACTTCGATGGGACCCTACGCGGTGGGCCCCTCCCTCTCCCGAGATGGGAGAGGGGTTTTTCCGGAACACCACTTCCGCCGCTTCCGTCCGCCGCCCGAGTTCGCGGATGGGGGGGCGTTTGTGGGCGGGGGTGTCCTGGGCCCAGCGGGC
>DASWMM010000028.1:0-8981 GCA_036399755.1 Allosphingosinicella sp. | reverse complement strand
GGTGGACGCGCGCGATCAGCCGGCGGTGGGCGGCGCGGATGTCGTGAAGGCTTGCCGCCTCGTCGAGCCCGAGCAGGCGGCGGGCGTCCTCCACCGGCATCGGCTTCGGCTTGCCAAAGGAGGCGCGGCGGTGGGCGGCCCAGAGAAGCGCTCCGGCCATCAGCGCCGCGCCGGGCAACAGCTTGCCGGTGGTGAGCAGGCGCAGGCCGAGCAGGAATACGACGGAAGCCACACCGTCTTCATAGGTGAAATGCTTCAGGCGTCCGGTCGCCCAGGCCCAAAGCAGGCCTCCCGCGGCCGCGACGAACAGGAAACCGGGCACCGCCGCGGTCCTTAGCCCGCCGCCGCGGCGGTGGGTTGCGGTGCGGCGGTCTTGCCCTGCTCGGGAAGGCCGAAGCCGGCGATCATCTCGCGCAGCTCCTGGCGGGCGGCGATATGGGCGATGTTGACCTCACCGAGCTGGGCGAGATCGAGCAGGGTCAGGCCCTTGGGGAACAGCTCCCGGTAGATGACTCGTTCGCCAAGGCCGGGGATGACTCGGAAGCCGACCCGGCGCGAAAGCTCGTTCAGCGCATCGCCGACGCGGCGCATGTTGCGCGCCTCGATATGCTGCATCCGGTTGCGGAGCACGACCCAGTCGACGCTTGCGCCGTGGGTTTTGGCACGCTGGGTGCGGCTGTTCCAGACCAGCTCGGCGTAGAAGCTTGGGCGGCGCACCCGGTAGGTTTCGGCATCGACCTGCCCGATCAGGTCGAGATCAACGAAGCTGTCGTTGATCGGCGTCACCAGCGTGTCGGCGCGCAGCATCGCCTGACGCGCATAGGTGTCGTCTCGGCCGGGCGTGTCGATCACGACCACGTCCACGCCGTCCGCAAGCTCCTCGATCACTGCATCGAGCTGGTGCTTGTCGGGGTTGAAGGTCTCGTGGCGCGGCTGGGGGAGGGCGACGCCGGTGCGCTTCACCGTTTCGGCGCGGTTGTCGAGGTAACGCCCCAAGGTGCGCTGGCGCGTGTCGAGATCGAGCGCGGCGACCTTGCGCCCGGCTGCGGCAAGCGCGACGGCGGTGTGCACCGCCGTGGTGGATTTGCCGGTGCCGCCCTTTTCGTTGGCGAAGACGATGAAATGCGGCGTCGCGCCAGCCATGTGCCTAAGTCCGTCCTTGATCTTGCCCCGTGCGCCCCGCAAGGGGCGGTCTTCGAACCCAAGCTGATAATGGAGGGCGCCGGGCGGTGCAAACGGTCCGTGATCTTGAAACGCTGCGCGCGCGCGTCGCCGAGCTGAGAGCGAACGGCGGGACGGTCGCCTTTGTGCCGACGATGGGCGCGCTTCATGCCGGCCATATGGCTTTGGTCAGCGAGGGGCGGCGGCGGGCGAGCCATGTCGTCGCCTCGATCTTCGTCAACCCGAAGCAGTTCGGGGCGAACGAGGATTTGTCCACCTACCCGCGCCGCGAGGCGTCCGACATCCGCATGCTGGAGGAGGAGGGCTGCGCCCTGCTCTGGGCGCCTGACGCGGCGGCGATGTATCCGGAAGGATACGCAACCAACGTGGGCGTCTCCGGGGTCAGCGAAGGCCTGGACGGGGCCGCGCGCCCCGGCCACTTCGACGGGGTCGCGACGGTGGTGCTGAAGCTGTTCAACCAGGTGCGGCCGGACGTGGCTTTGTTCGGCGAAAAGGATTTCCAGCAGCTCGCGGTGATCCGCCGCATGGTGCGCGACGTCGATCTCGCGGTGGAGATCGTCGGCGTACCCACGCAGCGCGATGCGGACGGATTGGCGCTGTCCTCACGCAATGCGTACCTGACCGTGGAGGAACGCACGGCGGCGCGCGCCCTGCCGCGTGCGCTGGGCGAGGCGGCCAACCTCATCCAGAGCGGCGGCGATATCGAGGCCGCGCTCGCTTCAGCGCGGGAGAAGCTTGGCAAGGCCGGCTTCGATCCGGTCGATTATGTCGAGCTTCGCGACGCGGAGACGCTTGCGCCCGTCTCGGCGCTCGATCGGCCCGCGCGGCTGCTCGCCGCGGCGAAGATCGGCCGCACCCGGCTGATCGACAACCTGCCGGTGCTCCCCGCGTCTGAAGAAAAAATACGATCTTAAAACTGGTCACCGCGGCGTTAACCATTTGTTGGTGATCCGGGGCGCAATCCTCCCTTCGACAAGCAAACAAGAGGGGCATGTCGTTATGGGTAACAGCCTGAAATCCGCCGCCTTCCTGGTCCAGAGCCGCCTGGCCGACGCCGCCGCCGGAGACCCCGACGCGCTGTACGAACTCGGCGTCGCTTACTCGACCGGCACCAACGGCATCGATGTCGATCTCATCGAAGCGCACAAATGGTTCAACCTCGCGGCGCTGAACGGCTGCACCGAGGCTCAGATGTGCCGCGCCGACATTTCCGAAGAAATGACCGCCCGCGAAATCGCCGAAGCCCAACGCCAGGCACGGGCATGGCTGAGCGAGACGGGATACCGCCGCGCGGCGTGATCTTCCCTTCCCTGCCCGGGGGGGGCGAGGCGATCGGCGCGTTAACAGACCCAACCGGTCGCTATCCAGGCAAGGGCGTTCTAATCTGACGACGTGACCACGCACCTGCCCTCCGCGTCCACGCACCGCCCTGTAGCCGGAATCGCACCCGGCAGCGTGTCGCTGGCACGGCTTAAGCCGGCGCTGGAGGCAAGCTGGGATCGCCGCACCGCTCATCTTGGCGCTTTCCAGCCCGGCAATCCCGCACTCGGCCAATGCTATCCCACCGCCCGCGTGGTGCAACATTTCCTTCCGCACCTGGAGATCGCCTCGGGCGAGGTCGATACGGGGACGTCGCTGGAATGGCATTTCTGGAACATAGATCCGGCCGGAAACCCGCCCGGGCATGTCGATCTGAGTTGGCAGCAGTTTGCGCCGGGCTCGAAGGTTACGCACTTCAAGCCCCTCGATCGCAATGCGTTGGGCGATAGTCCGTTGACGGTTGAGCGGTGCCGGCTGCTCCTGCAGCGCGTGCTCGCCCACTTGGCGGCCTAGCTTTTCAAGTTATCGCCGAATGGCAAAACGCATGTTCCATGGCGGGCAGGATAGAATAGCCGCTTTGATTGAAAGCCGCGGCGGGCTTCGTTATCCTCCGGTATGAAGACCGATGCTTCGCCGAAGGTTCAAAGGTTCGAGGAGGAGTGGGCCCGCTACCGTGCGGGCTGTCCGCCGATCGCCTGGATGTTACGTGCGTATGATGCCGTACCGTGGCTTCGCTTCCACGCGCTGCCTGAATCCAAGCGTTATCCCGAGAGCAAAGCCGAACGCGCCATTGTCCTTTCCCGCGCGAATGAGCTTGGGGAGCGGGTGCTCGGGCCGGGAACATCGACTTGGCAGATCGAGACCTTGTTCAAGATGCCGGCCGAGGCTGATGCAATGCCCGCCACGACCCGTGTTTCTGGCGCAGGTGAACTTGCGGGTGAGGTCCCTGACCCCGACAATCCGGGGGAGAGATGGGAGTATTACATCACCGAGTCGAGGTGGCGCGCCGGAGCGTTCGACCGACTTCTGATCGAGATTACCAAGGTCAGACCCAAGCGCATCATGTGGTTTTCCCGGCAGAACGGGGCTGCATTCGCGCCTTATGACGGAGGCTTCGATATCTTTCCCTCGAGCTTCGAAGACATCGCCGCACTGAAGCGTGACTATGCCGACTGGCTTTCTCCTCATCCCGGCGGCCTCTGATCCCCCGGCGAGGGAAGGGTGGGCTGGGGTTTGGTCCATGTAAGGGTACAGGCCCTCATCCTCCCACCGCCTTGCGGCGGCGGGTTCCTCCCTCCCCCCGAAAGGGGAGAGGTTCTAAGGAGTTACTTGTCTGTGCCTGACGTGCCCGTGTTCTTGTATTTTTCAAACCAGGCCAGGATGGCCGCTGCTTTGGCGGCGCTTTGCGAGGGCCGTGCCGCGATGCCGCCGTGGCTGGCGCCGGGGACTTTCACGAGGGCGGTGGGCACGCCCTGAATTTGCAGGGCGGCGTAATATTGCTCCGCTTCGCTGGCGGGGGTGCGGTAATCCTCGCTGCCGACCACCACGAGGGTGGGCGTGTGGACATTTCCGACCAGCGAAAGCGGCGAATATTTCCAGTAGGTTTCGGGATCCTCCCACGGCTTTTTGGCGAACCAGTAGCGCGAGGTGAACAGGGTGTTGTCCATGGTCAGCGCTTCGCTGGTCCAGTTGATCACCGGCTTCTGGGTCGCCGCGGCCTTGAAGCGGTCGGTCTTGCCGACGATCCACGAGGTCAGCACGCCGCCGCCCGAGCCGCCGGTGACGAACAATTTGTCGGGATCGACGAAGCCGCCGGCGATCGCCGCGTCCACCGCGCTCATCAGGTCGTCATAGTCGCTGCTCGGGTAATCGTGGTGGATGAGCTGCGCGAACTCGGCGCCGTAGGAGGAGGAACCGCGCGGGTTGACCGAGAGGACCGCATAGCCGGACGCGGCGTAGAGCTGGTCGTCCGTTGAGAAATGCGGCCCATAGGCGGCGACCGGGCCGCCGTGGATTTCCAGGATCAATGGCACGCGCTGCCCTTCCGACCAGGTCGGCGGAAGGGTCAGCCAGGCGTCGATCGGCCGCTTGTCGAAGGCGGTGACGGGGATCTTGCGGACCTCGCCTAGGCGCTTCGAGCCGAGCAGGTCGGCGTTGAGGCGGGTGAGCATGCGCGGCTCGCCGGCGCCGCCCCGGACGAGGGCGACGTCGGCCGGGCGGCTGCTGCTGCCGGCAGTGATTGCAAGGGTTCCGTCGCGCGCCACCGAATAGGAGCCGCCGGCGTAGGGACGGTCATAAGCGGCGCCGGACAGGTCGTCGGTAAGTTCGCGCATCGAGCCGTCGAGGCTGACGCGCGCGACCTTGGTGCGGCCCTTGTCTTCAAAGGAGACGAACAGCGAGCGGCCATCGGCGGCCCACATCGGCGAATCGACGCTGCGGTCGAGATTGGCGGTGAGGACGCGCGGGTTGGAGCCGTCGGCGTTCATCACGGTGAGGCGGCTATTGTGGTAGTTGAGGCGCTTATCCTCATAGCCGACGTAGGCGATCAGGCGCCCGTCCGGCGACATGACCGGCTGCTCGTCCGGGCCGCGGCGGTCGGTGAGGGTGCGGAAGGTGCCGGCGTCGACATCAAGCGCATAGACTTCGCTGTCCTGCGGCTCGCGCTCCCAGTCGGCGCGGCGGTTGCCGGAGAACAGCAGCGTGCGGCCATCCCGCCCCCACGAAACCGGGCCATCATGGTTGCGCGCGCCGAAGGTAAGCTGGCGCGGTGCGCCGCCGTCGGCCGAGACCAGGAACAGGTGGGTGAAGCCGGGCTTGGCATAGCCGTCCGAATCGGAGCGGTAGTTGATCGCGGTATGGACCTCGAGCGGCTCCGCCCATTTCGCGCCCTCCGGCTTGGGCGGCGCGGCGCCGAGCTTCATCCCCTCGTCGGGGACGAACATGGAGTAGGCCAAGCGCTTGCCGTCGGGCGACCAGGCGACCGAGGAGGGCGATTGCGGCAAGCCGGTGATCCGCACCGCCTCTCGCGTCTCCATCCAGCGGACGAACAGCTGCGGGTTGGCGCCCTCCGCGGAGGAGACGTAGGCGAGGCGCTTGCCGTCGGGCGACCAGCGCGGGCTTGAATGGCCGCCGGTGCCGGCGACCAGCGGCATCTGCTCGCCGCTTCGGGTGTCGATCAGCCAGATGGTGCTGCGCATCCGGTCGTTCATGATGTCGCCGGAGCGGCGGACATAGGCTATTCGGGAACCGTCCGGGCTGATCTGCGGATCGGCGGCGACTTCCAGGCCGAACAGGTCGCGCCCTTCGAGCAGGCGGCTCGGCCCTTCGGCGGGCGCGGCCAAGGCGGCCGGCGCGGCAGTGAGGAGAAGAAGGGCGGCGAGCGGTTTCAGCATGGTGGGCATCCCCTGAGTTTGTTGTCTTTGGTTATGCCCGTTCCGTCACCCCCGCGAAAGCGGGGGTCCCGCTTCTTTTTTCTAAGCCGTCCCGAATAGAAGCGGGAATCCCTCTTCCGCGGGAATGACCGGGGGAAATGTCAGCCTTTGCGAAAAGGCGTCATCTCCTCCAGCGCTTCGATTTCGTGTTCCACGGCTTCGCGCTCCCCTTTCAGGAAGTCCGCGACGGCGCGGCGGAAGGAGGCGTTTGGGATGAAGTGGGCGGAAAAGGTGGGGACCGGCCGGTAACCGCGCGCTAACTTGTGCGAACCTTGCGCGCCCGCTTCGACGCGGGGCAGGCCGCGGGCGATGGCGGCGTCGATCGCCTGGTAGTAGCAGATTTCGAAATGGAGGTGGGGCACCTCGGCGACCGCGCCCCAATAGCGCCCGTAGAGCGCGTCCTCGCCGATCATGTTGAGCGCGCCGGCAATCGGGCGGCCCTCGAACGTGGCGAAGATCAGCAGCACCTTGTCGGCCATGCGCTCGCCGAGCCGCGAGAAAAACTCGCGGGTGAGGTATGGGCGACCCCACTTGCGCGAACCGGTGTCCTGGTAGAACTCCCAAAAGGCGTCCCAATGGGCTTCGCTGATGTCGGCTCCGGTGACGTGCTCGACGCTCAGGCCGTCCAGCGCGGCGGCGCGTTCCTTGCGGATGGTCTTGCGCTTGCGCGACGAGAGGGCGCCCAGGAAATCATCGAAGCTGGCATAGCCGTCATTGTGCCAGTGGAACTGGCTGTCGGTGCGGATCAGCCAGCCGGCCGCCTCGAACAGCGGCACTTCCTCCTCGGCGATAAAGGTGGCGTGGGCGGAGGAGAGGCCGTGCTGGCGGACCACTGCTTCGGCGGCGGCGATCAAGGCGCTGGCGTCGGCGGAGTCGCGGGCGAGGAGCCGGCGGCCGGGGACCGGCGTGAAGGGTACCGCGATCTGGAGCTTCGGGTAGTAGCTTCCGCCAGCCCGCTCCCAGGCCTGGGCCCAGCCATGGTCGAAGACATATTCGCCCTGGCTGTGGCTCTTGAGATAGGCCGGGGCGACGGCGGCGAGGCTGCCGTCCGGCGCGTCAATGGCGATCGGCACCGGGTGCCAGCCCGTCTCGGCGGTGGCGCTGCCCGATTCCTCCAGCGCCGAGAGAAAGGCGTGGCTAAGGAAGGGATTGCCGCTTCCCGCGCACGCGTCCCACTCAGCCGCCTCGAAGCTGCCGACGCCCTGGCCGAGCCGGGCGATGATCTCGCTCACGCCGCCGGCACCTCGAAGATGATCTGGTCCGCGTGCAGCGCGGCGCGGTCGTGATCCGCGTCGCTGCGCACCGTCCAGGTGAAAACGGCCATGCCGCGCTTGCGCCGCGCCTTGGCGAAGCGGGAGGGCAGGTCGCGGACATCGTAGGCGAGGAACTGGGCCTTGGAGCGCCACAGGGCGAAAGCGCGTTCGAAGCGTCCGCGCAGGTCGCGCTTGCCGTTCTCCGTCACCACCAGGCCGCGCAGGACGCGGGGCGCGTGGGCGGCGAACCAGCGCGGCACTTCGGGGTTGAAGGACATGATTCCCACCGGGCCGCGATAGCCCTCCAAAGATCGGTATACGGCCATGCACAGGCGGGTGACGCTTCGGTCCGGCGCCTTGACCTCGATCAGCAGGGGCACCCGGCCGGCGATGAGCTGGAGGATTTCGCGCAGGGTCGGGATCGTCTCGTCCGTGCCGCTGAGGCGGATGGCGCCGAGCTGGGCGGCGCTGCGGGAGGCAACTTCGCCGGTTCCGCCGGTCAGCCGGTCGAGCTTGTAGTCGTGGAGCACCATCGCCTCGCCGTCGCGGCTGGCCTGAACGTCGAGCTCTATGCCGTGGCCCCCCGCAATCGCCGCCTCGAATGCGGCGCGGCTGTTCTCGACCACCCCGCCACCGTGCAGGCCGCGATGGGCGAAGGGCAGTGCGCCGAGGCGTTCGAGATCAGGCTGGGCGGACAGCGACCACCGCATCGATCTCGACCGCGGCGCCCATCGGCAGCGCCGGCACGCCGACTGCGGCGCGGGCATGGCGGCCGATCTCGCCGAACACCTGTTCCATCAGTTCGGACGCGCCATTGGCGACCTTGGGCTGATCGGTGAAGCTTCCGGCGCTGTTGACGAACACACCGAGCTTCACGACCCGCTCAACCCGGTCGAGGCCGACGGCGCGCTCGATCTGGGCGAGCAGCATCAGGCCGCAAGCGCGGGCGGCGCGGACGCCATAGTCGAGGTCGCGGTCCTCGCCCAAGCGGCCGGTGAGGAGCTGGCCGCTCTCGAACGACACCTGGCCCGAAATGTGGAGGAGATTGCCCGCAAGCACCGTCGGCACATAAGCGGCAACGGGCGCGGCGGGCGCGGGGAGCGAAATGCCGAGTTCGGCGAGGCGCGAAGCGATGTTGGTCATGTCCGCCCTCAAGCACCCGCGCACCCGCCGGGTCAAGTCTCGGCGCGCGCCACTTGGAAGCCGCCGAAGCTTTGGCTGACCGGCATCAGCTCAAGCGCGTTGATGTTGATGTGCGGGGGCAGGGTGGCGATCCAGAACAGGGTTTCGGCGATGTCCTCGGGCGTCATCGGGTTCATGTTCCTGTAGAGCGCGTCGGAGGCGGCCTGGTCGCCGCCGGTGCGGACCAGGGTGAATTCGGTTTCGATCATGCCCGGCTCGATCGCGGTCACCCGGACGCCCGTGCCGTGGAGGTCTGAGCGCAGATTCAAGGAGAACTGGCTGACGAACGCCTTGGAGGCGCCGTAAACGTTCCCGCCGGGGTAGGGGTAATTTGCGGCGACCGAGGAAAGGTTGAGGATTACGCCCTTGCGCTCGATCAGGCGGGGGAGGAGCAGCCTCGTAACGGACACCAGAGCCGTGACGTTGGTGTCGATCACCGTGCGCCAGGCGGCCATGTCGCCTTGCTGGGCAGGGGCGGTGCCGATGGCGAGGCCGGCATTGTTGAGCAGGACGTCGATCGTGCTGAACGATTCGGGGAGCGCCGCGAGGGCGGCCTCCACCGCGGCTTCGTCGCGGACGTCGAGCTGGACGGGGTGGACGATTTCGGCGCCCA
>DASWMM010000027.1:0-12384 GCA_036399755.1 Allosphingosinicella sp. | reverse complement strand
ACGAACGTTTGTGGGTTCAAAGCTGTCACCACCTGATCGACATACCGCCTCAAAGCCGGCGACAGATACGCATCCACCACCGTGGTATCGCCGCGCCCGATCAGCTTGATCAAAGGCGCCACCCGATGGCTTACGGAAACCTGCGTGAACCCCACCTCCTCCGCAAGCGCCGCCAGCGCCTCCTCATGCGCCGTCCACCGCCAGCCATGCATCAGCACGATCGCGATGGCCCGGTAGCCCTCGGCAAAGGCAGCCCGGATATCCGCACGGGCACGCTCCAGGTCCAGCGCACGCAGCACCTCCCCTTGGGCGGTCACCCGCTCGTCCACCTCGACAACCACCCCGTACAGCGCCTCGGGAAGTACGATCTTTCGCGCGAAAATATCAGGCCGCGCCTGGTAGCCGATGCGCAGCGCGTCGCGGTGCCCTGCGGTGATGGCGAGCAACGTCGGCTCGCCCTTGCGCTCGAGCAGCGCATTGGTGGCGACGGTGGTGCCCATCTTCACCGACGCGACCGGCGCTTGGCCGTGCGCCGCAACCAGCCGCCTTATCCCCTCAACCGCGGCGTCGTCGTACGCGCCGGGATTGTCGGACAGCAGCTTCAGAACGTGGAGTTCGCCGCCCGGCGCCCGGCCGACGATATCGGTAAAGGTGCCGCCGCGGTCGATCGAGAAAGACCAGCTTTCACTCATCCGCGGCGGCTACCTTGTAAGCTTAAGAGCCCAGGTGGGCGTACAGCACCATGCAATACAGCATCGGGATCGACAGGATCAGATTGGTGCGGCTGGCCATCATCGCCACCACGCCCGAGCGCGCCTTCACATCATCGGCCGCCGGCACGATGCCGAGCGCCCGCTTCTGGTTCGGCCAGATCACGAACCACACGTTGGCGGCCATGATGATGCCAAGCCACATGCCGATGCCGATGGTGGTATAGCCTTCCTGCAGCGTAAGCGCGCGGCCGGTGTAGCCGCCCTGCTTCATCTCGCCGGTGACGAGGCCGAGGATCACGGTGGCAAGCGCCGCCCAGCGGAACCAGAACAAGGCCACCGGCGCGATGTGCTTGGTGACGCCCGGCTTAAGCTCGGCCGGCACCTTGGGCATGGTCGGGATCTGGACGAAGTTGAAATAATACAGCAGCCCGATCCACAGGATGCCGGCGAAGATGTGCAGGTAGCGCAGGAACTGCGTCCAATCGTAGCGCCCGTCGCCGAGCAGGTCGCCGTGCAGGCCGAACATCGCCGCGATCATCAGCGCAACGCCGATCAGCAGCGCGAGGTGGAAGTTGCCGAGTATCTTGGCCATCATAGCCCCCTATGTTGTTATCGCCGCCTCTCTAACCCAGCACCCAGCGCGAGGGTAGCACCTATTCCTCCCCATGCGCAGCATGGGGAGGGGAACCACCCGAAGGGTGGTGGAGGGGTAATCTGCCGATTCCTGCGAAAGCTACCCCTCCACCAAGCTTCGCTTGGTTCCCCTCCCCATCTCCGATGGGGAGGAACTTCAATCCAGCCGCCACATCAGGCTTTGCGACAAGGGCGTCCACTGCCCCATCTTCACCCCCGCCGCCCGCAAGGCCTCACCCGACCAGGCGTTGCACGTATACAGCGCGCTATACGGCCCCACCCCCTCGTAGAACATGTCCGACGACGTATAGCCGCGGCCTAGCACCGGCATCGTCTTCCCGCCCGGCCCGCGCTGGAAGCTCGCCGCGATGTGGCGGGCAAGGCGGCCATATTGCTCGCGCGTCACCCTGATCGGCTTGGTGACCTCGTCGGCCTGCGGATTGTGGGTGTAATCGACGTGCATCAGACTGCGCCCCTGCCCGAAGGCGGCAAGAAAGGCGTTCTTCATGCTGAGGTCGCCCCAGGTCGGCGTCTCCAGGTAGAAGGTGCGGTTGCCGTAGCCGAGCGCCACATGGCTTGCGCGGCCCCAGTTGGGGTCCTTGAGATGCTCGGCGGGCGCGAACGGGCGCCAGTCCATCTCCGGCGACACGGCGGGCACCACGATCCAGGTGTGGACGCCGTTGGTGCGGATGAACAGGGTGACGCCGTCTTTGGGCTCCTCCCAATCGCGATTGGCCGGTATCGTGCCGAGCAGCAAGGCGGCGAGCAGATAAAGCACCGGGATCGCCGCAAGGGCGCCAAGCAGGCGAAGGCCAAGGCGGAGAGCGCGTCTCACGAGGATCAATGTAACTCAACCTGATCGGTAGAGAAAGGGGTTTGTTGAAAGATCTGCAAGCAATCTGGTGGGCGGGGGTGAGAGCGTGTCTGCCCGAACGCGTCGTGCCGCCGCACCTGCCGGAGCCGCCGCTCGGACGCACCTTCGTCCTTGGCATCGGCAAGGCGGCAGTGCCCATGGCGCGTGCGGTGGAGGCGCACTGGCCCGGCGGGCTGACCGGCCTCGCCGTGACCCGCTACGGCAGCGCCGAGCCGCTCAGCCGGATCGAAGTCCTGGAGGCCGCTCACCCGGTGCCGGACGCGGCAAGCGTCGACGCCGCACAGCGCCTCCTCTCCCTCGCCGCCTCGGCCGGACCAGACGACCTTGTCCTCGTCCTGCTCAGCGGCGGCGCCTCAGCCTTGGCCTGCCTTCCTGGTGAGGGACTGGCGCTGGCGGAGAAGCAGCAGGTCATCACCGCCCTGCTCCGCTCCGGCGCACCGATCGGGGAGATAAACTGCGTGCGCCGCCACCTCTCCCGCTTCAAGGGCGGCCGCCTCGCCGCCGCCGCCGCACCGGCCCGGCTCGCAACTCTCGCCATCTCCGACGTGCTCGGGGACGCTCCCGCCGACATCGGCTCCGGACCCACGGTCGCTGATGCTACCACTGTGGCTGACGCCCAGGCTATTCTGAGACGCTACAACATCGCCGCTCCCGAGCACGGTTGGTCTGCGACGGGGAAGCAGGTCACGGGCGAATACCGCATGGTCGCCAGCGGCACCGACGCAGTCGCCGCCGCGGCCCACGAGGCAACCAAGCTCGGCTACAGCCCCATCACTCTCGAATGCGCAGGCGAAGCCCGCGACGTCGCCCGCGAGCACGCCCGTCTCGCCCTCGGAGCGCCGCCCGGTACCGCCCTCATCTCCGGCGGCGAGCTCACCGTCGCTGTGCGCGGCCAAGGCGCCGGCGGCCCCAACCACGAATACGCCCTCGCCGCCGCCCTCGCCCTGCGCGGCACCAACATACGCGGCCTTGCCGGCGACACGGACGGCATCGACGGCAATTCCCACGCCGCAGGAGCCTTCTTCGACAGCGCCACCATCACCGACACCGCCGCCGCGGAAGCCGCCCTCGCCGCCAACGACAGCGCGCCTTACCTCGCCTCCCGCAAAGCCCTCTTCGTCACCGGCCCAACTGGCACCAACGTCAACGACTTGCGCATCCTCCTCACCCCTCTTTAGGAGAGCCTTATGAGCGAATGGACGATCGGAATCATCGGCGGCTCCGGCCTTTACGAAATGGACGCGCTGGAAGACGCGCAGTGGATCGCGGTCGACACGCCCTGGGGGGGGCCGTCCGACGACCTCCTCATCGGCCGCCTCCACGGTCACAAGTTCGTCTTCCTCCCCCGCCATGGCCGCGGCCACCGCATTCCGCCCAGCCACCTCAATTTCCGCGCCAACATCGACGCGCTGAAGCGTGCCGGCTGCACCGACGTGCTCGCCATCTCCGCCATCGGCTCGCTCCAGGAGGAGCTCGCGCCCGGCCGCTTCGTGGTGGTCGATCAGTTCATCGACCGCACCGTTGCGCGCGAATCGAGCTTCTTCGGCCCCGGCCTCGTCGCCCATGTCTCGATGGCCGACCCGGTCTGCCCCCGATTGTCTTCCTTCGTAGCCGCCGCAGCAGCAGCCGCCGGCGCGGATGTCGCCGACGGCGGCACCTACCTGGCCATGGAAGGCCCGCAATTCTCCTCCCGCGCCGAAAGCCATCTCTATCGGAGCTGGGGCTGCGACGTGATCGGCATGACCGCAATGCCCGAAGCCAAGCTCGCCCGCGAGGCGGAGCTCCCCTACGCCCTGGTCGGCATGGTCACCGACTACGATTGCTGGCGCGAAGGCGAGGACGCGGTGGAGGTGTCGGCAATCATCGCCCAGCTCATGAAGAACGCCGCCACCGGCCGCCGCCTGGTCGAGGAACTCGCGAAAGCACTTCCACCAGAGCGCAGCGCCTCCCCCATCGACACCGCGCTGGACACCGCCCTCATCACCGCCCCCGAAGCAAGCGATCCGGCCATGCTGGCGAAGCTCGACGCCGTCTGCCGGAGGGTTCTAAGAAGGTAGATTAAGAAAGAAGCGGGATTCCCGCTTTCGCGGGAATGACCGGGGGAGGCTGCACGACCGTTCACCGTCACCCCCGCGAAAGCGGGGGTCCCGCTTCTTCTTTCTAGTCCAGCCCACCCCCAAACGCCCGCTGGCGGATCCACTTGCTGGCGATCAGCTTCTCCCCCGACGTCACCGGAAGCCCGGCGTGCGCCGACAGCGGATCGCGCCGCCCATCCGTCCCGACGTTGCGAAACAGCACCGCGTCCCCAGGAACCCCCTTCAGCGCCAGCTTGGGCTCGGTGAACCATGTCTCGCCGCCCTCATACGTCTCGTTGAGCCACACCAGCATCGTATACGCGCGCTGGTTGGCAAAGCCGGGAATGGCATCGAAATGCGGCTTATACTCCCCACCCGCCGCGTAGCGCAAAACCTGCAGCGCCTCCCCCTGCTCCGGCACCGTCCCGCTTGCCGCGGCGATGCGCCGGTTCAAGGCGTGCACCGCCGGGTTCTCCAGCGGCCAGGTAAAGCCGCACCAATCCGACACCCGACCAGGATCGCGCTTCTGGCCGCCGGTTTTCACGTCCACGATCAAGGCGGGCGTCAGCATCGGTCGCGCCGCCTCGATCAGATAAGCGCACTCCTCCGCCGAGAAGAGCCCGCGAAACGCAACGATGTGCGGCGCCTCGCACACCGGCTCGGACGGCGGCAGCGACAGCGGATCGCCGTCGTCGGTGAGCGCCATCCGCTCGATCAGCGCCAGCTCCCGCGCCGACCGGCGGTTCACCTTGGCGAGCCCGCGCAGCATCGCCAGCCCGTTCTGCCAGTGCCGCGGCCCCCCGACCCCGCTGCACACGAAATTGGCGAAGATCACCGCCGCGTCGAGCCGGCCAAGCTCCGCCGCCCCCCTGATCAGCTCCCGCGCGCTCGCCTTGTCGCCGGCGTGCAACGCCGCCGCGGCCCGATCGAACAGCGCATCCGCTTCAGCCATAGAACCGTGCCACTTTCTCTTCGCTCATCCCCATGCCGTGCAGCGCCAGACAGGCGAGGTTGCGTGCCGATCGCCGCGCCCACCCGTCGCGCCGCCACCGCTCGGCGGAGGTCATCGCATCGGCCGCCAGCGTCACCAGCCGCCGCCGCCCAATCCGCCGAACCAGGCCGACATCCTCCATCAACGGCACCGGGCGGAACCCGCCCACCGAATCATAGAGCCGACGGGAAACGAGCAGACCCTGATCGCCATATGGCAGCGCCAGCAGCTTCACCCGCAAGGCCACGCCGCGTTCGATCGCGCGCGCCTGCCAAGCCGCATCGTCCAGCTTGAAACGGAAACACCCAGCCACATCGCGCCGGCCCACATGCTCCCCGGCAGCGTCCCGCCAGCCTGGCGAAAGCCGCGTGTCGGCATGCAGGAACAGCAGCCAGTCGCCTTTCGCCGCCTCCGCCCCAGCGGCGAGCTGCACGCCCCGCCCGCGCGGCGCATCCACCACCCGCGCCCCCGCCGCGCGCGCAATCTCCCGCGTCGCATCGCGCGAGCCGCCGTCCACCACCACCAGCTCCGGCATCGCACCCAGCGCCTCCAGGCACGGCCCCAGCGTCGCCGCCGCGTTCAGCGCCGGGATCACCACCGACAGCATCAGCCCGAACAGCTCGCCCCGCCGAGCACGCAGAACTTCGCGCAATGCGGGTGGTTGAGCATCACCTTCGGCGCCGCCTCCGCCAGCGTCGCGCCCAGCGAGAACTGATCGTCATAGGGAAGCAGAGTACAGGCCACGACCCGCGCCCGATCCTCGCCGCGCCTCTTCACCACCATCCGGCTGGACGCGCACATCATCGCCACCGGCGAAAGGCCCAGTATGCCCCAGCACGCCTCGGTAATCTCCGGCACATCGGCGGCTGCGTCCATCGGCGGAAACAGCACCAGCCCGCCCGCAACATCAAGCCCAAGCTCCGCGAACAGCCGCAGATACCCGGCTTCCGCCTCCGCCAAAGTCTCGCCCGGCAACTGCCGCCCCGCCACCGCGATCCGAAACCCGTTCGCCGCCAGCCACTTCAGCCCATCGAGCGCCTTCACCCACGCGCCCGCGCCGCGCTCCGCCTCATGCACAGCCATCGTATAATGATCGAGGCTCACCCGCATCGTCAGCTTCGGCGAGGCCATCGGGGCAAGCACAGCCTCGAAGCGCCGCATCGGCCGCATCGCATTGGTCAGCACCAGCACTTCGAAGCCGCGCCCCAACGCCGCCGCGATCATCGCGGGCATGTCCCGGTTCATGAACGGCTCGCCGCCGGTAAACCCGATCTCGCGCGTACCCATCGCCAGCGCCTCGTCCAGAAACGCCTCGGCCTCGGCGAGCGTGATGTAGACCAGCGCGTCGGTCCGTGGCGAACTCTCGATGTAGCAGCTCGCGCAGGCGAGATTGCACAGCGTGCCCGTATTGATCCAAAGTGTGTCCAGCCGCCCCAGCGTCACCGAAGCCCGCGCCTCGCCCTTCGCCGTAACCAAAGGATCGCGGAACTTGGCGACGTCCAGCCGCCGCGCCGCAGTGTCGATGAAAGGGGAGTTCAAAAGGTCCACCCACCCCGATTAGGCGAAAAGCGGCGCCGGTGCTAACCCCCGCCGCGATGAAATCCGCCACCGGCAAGCTCCTCCTCCTCGGCCTGATCGCAGCAGCCATCGCCGCCTTCTTCGTCTTCGATCTCGGCCGCTTCCTCACCCTCGCCGAACTCAAGTCCCGCCAAGCCGATCTCGCCGCCTTTGTCGAAGCCCGCCCGCTCCAGGCCGTCGGCGCCTTCTTCCTCCTCTACGTCGCCGTCACCGCCCTTTCCCTCCCCGGCGCCGCGATCCTCACCCTTGCCGCTGGGGCGATCTTCGGCCTCTGGGAAGGCACCCTCGTCGCCTCCCTGGCCTCGGTCGCAGGCGCCTCCCTCGCATTCCTCTCTTCACGCTACCTGCTGCGCGACTGGGTGAAGGCCCGCTTCGGCGCCCGCACCTCTGCAATCGACCGCGGCGTCGAGCAGGACGGCGCCTTCTACCTCCTCACCCTTCGCCTGATCCCCCTCTTCCCCTTCTTCCTGATCAACCTGGCGATGGGCCTCACCGCGATGCGGCTGGTCCGCTACGCCCTGGTCAGCATGGTCGGCATGCTCCCCGGCACCTTCGTCTTCGTGAATGCGGGCACGCAACTCGCCCGGATCGAAAGCACGGGCGACATCCTCTCGCCGGCCCTGCTCGGCTCCTTCCTGCTCCTCGGCCTGTTCCCGTTGATTGCGAAGTGGGCGGTCGGCTGGTTCCGCAGCCGCCGCGTCTACAAAGGCTGGACCCGCCCCAGGCGCTTCGACCGCAACCTGATCGTCATCGGCGCCGGCGCCGGCGGCCTCGTCACCGCCTACATCGCCGCCACCGTCCGGGCGACGGTCACCCTCATCGAAGCGCGCGAAATGGGCGGCGACTGCCTCAACACCGGCTGCGTGCCCTCTAAAGCCCTGCTCGCCAGCGCCAAGGCGGCCCACGTCATCGCCAAGGCGGAGAGCTTCGGTCTCGAAGCCCAAGGCCAAGTCCACTTCGACGCGGTGATGGAGCGCGTCTTCCAAGCGATTGCCGACATCGCCCCGGCCGACAGCGTGGAGCGCTACACCGCACTCGGCGTCGACGTCCGCAAGGGCTATGCCCGGCTGATCGATCCCTGGACGGTGGAGATCGACGGAGAGGAACGCCTAACCGCACGCTCGATCGTGATCGCAGCCGGCGGCGAGCCGTTCGTGCCCCCAATCCCCGGCCTCGAAGGCTCAGGCTACCTGACCAGCGACTCGATGTGGGGCGCCCTTCGCGGTCGCCCGCAAGTCCCCGCCCGCATCGCCATCATTGGCGGCGGCCCGATCGGCACCGAGCTCGCGCAGGCCTTCACGCGCCTTGGCTCGCACGTCACCCAGGTCGAAGGCAGCAACCGCCTACTCGCCAAGGAAGACGAAGACGTCTCCGCCCTGGTCGAAGCCGCCCTGCGCTCCGAAGGCGTCGACATCCGCACAAACACCGAGGCGGTCCGCGTCGAAGGTAAAACCCTCGTGGTCCGCTCCGGCGGCACGGAAGAAGCCCTCCCCTTCGACGAACTGATCATCGCCGTTGGACGCAAGGCGCGCCTTACCGGCTACGGCCTCGAAGAGCTCGGCATCGACACGGACAAAACCGTCACCACCGACGATTTCCTGCAAACCCGCCTCCCCAACATCTTCGCGGTCGGGGATGCCGCCGGCCCGTTCCAGTTCACCCACTTCGCCGCCCATCAGGCCTGGTACGCCGCGGTCAACGCCCTGTTCGGCACCTTCCGCAAATACCGCGCCGACTACAGCGTCCTCCCCTGGGTCACTTACACCGACCCCGAAGTCGCCCATGTCGGCCACAACGAACTGTCCGCCACCGAAGCCGGCGTGGCGTTCGAGCTGGTACGCTACGACCTCGCCCACCTCGACCGCGCAGTGGCGGAGGGCAATCGCACCGGCTTCGTCAAGCTCCTCGTCCAGCCCGGCAAGGACAAGATCCTCGGCGCCACCATCGTCGGCGCGTCCGCGGGCGAACTGCTCGCCGAGATCACCCTGGCGATGAAGCACGGCCTCGGCCTCAACAAGATCCTCGGCACCATCCACGCATACCCGACCATGGCCGAAGCCAACAAATACGCCGCCGGCGAATGGAAGAAAGCGCACAAACCCGAACGCCTCCTCACGTGGGTCGAACGCTACCACCGCTGGCGCCGGGGGTGAGAGCCACCCGCATCGTGATCTTCGCCAAGGCGCCGGTGCCGGGGCGGGTGAAGACTCGGCTGATCCCGGCGCTGGGTGCGGAGGGTGCGGCGAAGCTGGCGGCGGAGATGCTGGAGCACACCGTCGCGGAAGCGCTGGCAAGCGGCCTCGAAGTGGAACTCTGCGGCGCACCCGATCCCGCCACCTGGTACGGCGGCGCGCGGGTCCATCTCACCACCCAGGGCGAAGGCGATCTCGGCCAGCGCCTCCACCGCGCCGCCGAACGCGTGCTGGCCACCCAAAACATCCTGCTGATCGGCGCCGACTGCCCGGCCCTCAACGCCCCCCACCTCTGCGCCGCCGCCGATGCGCTGGAGCGACACGACGCTGTGATTCACCCCGCGGAGGACGGCGGCTACGTCCTCCTCGGCCTCCGCCGCTTCGACGCATCGCTGTTCGAGGGCATTGCATGGAGCACGAACACGGTGGCCGAAGAGACGCTGGCGCGCATCGATGCGCTAGGCTGGAGCATCGACATCCGCGAAACACTAGCCGACATCGATGAGCCCTCAGACCTCCACCGTCACCCGGAGACCCACCACCGTCACCCCCGCGAAAGCGGGGGTCCCGCTTCTTTACCTTCCTCCTCCTCCGGTGCCCGCCTGCAAGAACAAGAAGCGGGATTCCCGCTTTCGCGGGAATGACAGCGTGGCTAACGCAACACCGATGACCACCACCCTCCCGCCCTACGCCGGACTCCTCGGCCTAAGCACCCGCCGCGACGGGCCTGAGCTCCTCTGGATCATGCCGTTCCGCGAGGAGGTGGTCGGCCGCCCCGGCTTCCTGCACGGCGGCGCCATCGCCGGCCTCCTCGAATTCGCCGCCCTCGGCACCCTCTACGACGCGCTTAGCGAGGAAGACGGCGTCACCGCCAAACCGATCAACGTCAGCGTCGATTTCATGCGCGGCGGCACCGGCACCGAAACCTACGCCTCCGCGACGATCACCCGCCTCGGCCGCCGGGTCGCCAACGTCGAGGCGCATGCGTGGCAGGAAGACCGCACCAAACCCATCGCCGCCGCCCGAATGAACCTGCTGTTGAAGCGGAAGGCCGGTTGGGCGCCGGGTTGCTGATCCCGTTTCAGCCGGTACGCTAGGTGCATGCGGCTGCAATATTTCCATTTCCGACCAAACCAGCCTCCGCCACAATTGCCTGCCGGGCACTTGCGGGCAGTGATCGTCGCGGACGTCAGGGTTGCTCAGGATTGGCGCAATCGGATTTCCGAATGGCTTGTCGGCGGCGGCTGTCTTTACGTCGTCGCGTGGGGCGTGGAGTGCGAGCTTTGGCACGACACAGTCGATTGGTCTCACCTCGAAGCCTTCGACTTCGGCGACATTCCCGACGACAAGTTCGTCATGACGACATGGCACACCGATGAGCCCTTGTCGGAGGCGCTCTGGTTCGCCGGACACTGCGCATCGCATCCCGACGTCGAGCTCGACGAAACCGTGATCATCCACATCGCGGACCAGGCAAGGGAAGCCGAGATGCTCCGGGCGTATGCGGAAAGTCAGGAATGATGGACGGCGCCGCCCGCATGAACCTGCTCCCCAAGCGCCCGAGATAAATAGCCCCTCCCCTGAAGGGGAGGGGCTTAAGATCATCCGCCCCGCTTCAACGTCTCCCGCGCAATCACCAACTGCTGGATCTGGCTGGTCCCCTCATAGATCCGGAACAACCGCACATCCCGATACAGCCGCTCCACTCCGTAATCCGCGATATACCCCGCGCCGCCGAAGATCTGCACCGCCCGGTCAGCCACCCGCCCGACCATCTCGCTCGCGAAATACTTGGCCGCCGCCGCTTCCAGCACGATCCCCTCGCCCGCGTCCTTGAGCGCTGCCGCCTCGAGCACCAGCGCCCGCGCCGCCATCTCCTCGGTCTTCGAGTCCGCGATCATCGCCTGCACAAGCTGGAAGTCGGCAATCGCCTTGCCGAACTGCTTCCTTTCCGATGCATAGGCCACTGCATCGACGATCAGCCGCTCGGCCACGCCGACGCACACCGCCGCAATGTGCAGCCGGCCGCGGTCGAGCACCCGCATGGCGATCTTGAACCCCTCGCCCTCCTCGCCAAGCCGGTTGGCGGCCGGCACCGGCACCTCGTCGAAATTGACGTCGCAAACATGCGCGCCCTGCTGCCCCATCTTCTTCTCGGGCTTGCCGATGGAGAGGCCCGGCAGATCGGCCGGCACCAGGAAGGCCGACACACCCTTCGCCCCCGCCTCGCCGGTCCGCGCCATCACCGTGAACAGCGACGCCTTGTCGGCATTGGTGATGTACCGCTTGGTGCCCGACAGCCGGTACACGTCGCCGTCCCGCACCGCCCGCGTTGCAACCGACGCACTATCCGAACCCGCCCCCGGCTCGGTCAGCGCAAAGCTGGTCACGATCTCGCCACTCGCGATCCGCGGCAGCCACTGCGCCTTTTGCGCATCGCTCCCCGCCATCACCAGGCCCTGGCTGCCGATCCCGACATTGGTGCCGAACACCGACCGAAAGGCCGGGCTGGTCCGCCCAAGCTCCAGCGCCACCCGCACTTCCTCGGACATGGAAAGGCCAAGCCCGCCATATTCCTCCGGGATGGACAGCCCGAAGAGCCCCATCTCCTTCATCTCGGCGACAACGGCGGCGGGGACTTCATCCTCCTCCCCCACCTGCCCCTCGAGCGGCCGCAGCCGCTCGGCGACATAGCGCCGCAAGGTCGTGAGAAGCAGGTCGAACGAGTCTGGATCCATAGCCACGAAGGGTCTCCTAATTGCCGAAGCGCGGCATGAGCGCAGGCGCTCGGCGATAGAACGTTGTCGGGCCGAGCAAAAGTCGCCACAACACTCGCTGCCGCGCGGTGCGGCCGGGGGACCCACCATGCAGAAGTTTTTGTTTCGGCTGACCGCGCTTGCCCTTGTGGCTGCCGCTGCACCCGGCGCGGCGAGCGCCGCGATCGTGAATGACGCCACGATCGTGCCGGTCTTTGCCAATGCCTGCCTGACGCCCGGTACCGAACAGGCAATCCGCGCCAACGTGGCTTCGGACAGCGGCTGGACCAAGACCGAGGTCGATCGCGCGCTGACCATCGGCTCCCGCAAAGATCCGAAAACCTACGACGCCTTCAGCCGCATGGCGGGCGGCAAGCAGGTGCAACTGGTGCTGGTCAAATTCACCAAACGGCCAAAGGAGTTCATGTGCGTGCTCCTCGTGCCCGACGTTCCAAACATGCTTCCCTATCTGGACTCGTACCGCACCGCGACGAAGGCGGCCGGCTTGAAGGGCTACCAGACCGACCTCCCGCACCTTTACCGCACCAAGGGAAAGCTCGCCTCCGGCCAAA